>PKXS01000043.1:158484-159174 GCA_003132425.1 Gammaproteobacteria bacterium
TTCGCGATGATCTTTAAGAAGAAGGGCCGGACCATCCGAGTCGCCGCCGGCCTCTTCGTCGGCGGTGAAGGCGACAACGATATCGCGATCCGGAACAAATCCCTGGCGCTTCAACCGGATCAAGGATTCGGTCAGGGCGGCATCCCCGTTCTTCATATCGATCGTGCCGCGACCGTAGAACCAACCGTCCTTCTCCGTCAGCTTGAAGGGATCGACCGACCAGTCTTCCGCCTTGGCCTCCACCACGTCCAAGTGTCCTAAGAACAGCACCGCCGCGCCTGGGTGCTTGCCTCGGTAGCGCACGATGAGGTTGCCTTTGCTGGGGTGATCCGCCGGCGCCAGAAAGACCACATCGCTTGCCGGAAAGCCTGCCCTAAGCAGCCAACCTTGGATGGCCTTCGCCGCCTCCGTCGATCCGTGCTCATGGGTGGTGTTGATCTCCACCAATGCCTTCAGCATGTCATGCGCAAGTTGCCGATCGGCATCCGGTGGGAGCATTGCCGAGGTCGCAGCCTGAACGTGCGCCGGAGCGGCCAGCACCAGCGCAACCAACAATGAAAAATTCCCTCTATTCATGGCGGATTCCCCGGCATCACTTGTTAAGATTCGATCATGAGATGGCAAGTATGAGTAACGGCAGATTGGAAGCATTCAGCGACGGAGTCATTGCGATCATCATCACCATCATGG
>PKXS01000037.1 GCA_003132425.1 Gammaproteobacteria bacterium
AAGCGCCCCTTCGCAGGACCTGAACAGGTTCTCGCCTATCTGTCGCGCTACACCCATCGGGTCGCGATCTCCAACTCTCGCCTCGTGGCATTGGACGACCGCGGCGTCACCTTCCGTTGGAAGGACTATCGCGAACACGGCAGAACCCGCTACAAAACCATGACCCTGCCGACCGAGGAGTTCATGCGCCGCTTCCTGCTGCATGTGTTGCCCTCGGGCTTTCACCGCATCCGTCATTATGGATTACTCGCCAACGCCAAGCGCACGATCACCATCGCCACCGCTCGCGAGCTTCTGCATCAGCCGGCGCCGCACCCTGTCGCAGAGTCGGGCGTTGGCGGCGCCGATCATGGTGCCCACAGGCCCACCTTCCTGTGCCGACACTGCGGCGCTCCGATGCTCATCATCGAGACCTTCGCTCGCGCTCAGCACATCCGCGGACCGCCAGTCACGCTCTCCCCATGATCAACAGCGCTTCAACCGACGCGACTTCGCCGACGACATCTACCCCAAATCATGCCGTCGCGAACGCCCGTCGCCTCGTTCTGCAAAACCCCCTCTGGGCCACTCCGCAGCGCCCTCTGCACGCTCGACACTGCCGCGCGCTTGCCACACCTTCAATGCCGGCCGCTCAGGCTCCCGCCACAATCCTCGCCGCACCACTGGTGGCTGATCCTCAAATCCCCATAGCCCCGCGCACCAGCTAAACCTCGCCGTATCCCTTCGCGGTTTCCTCCCTTGGGGATTGTCCAACGCCCACCCGTCAGACCCATCGGGTCCGGGTAGGCTTGCGCATTGGGGTGGGCATCGAACAATCCTTAACAACGGGAGTCAGTGACGGTATCTAAATGGCTGCCTCAAAGGCGACATTCGCGGCGCGCGATAAGGCACCCCAGATTTCAAATTGACTGCCCGCGCAATTTGCAGGAATACAAAGCGACGAGTTGGGTTGCTTGCGTCGCCGATAATCTCATTCGGGATCAGCGGACGGCGAAACTACGACTTCATGGGGAGCACTGCCGGCATCACGCTCGTGCCGATCTGCGCCGTGACGCTGCGCAGCGTGACCTTCGCACCCGGCATAAACACTCCCGCCATCAGGGAGCGCCGCAGTTCCTGATAGATGAGCGACTGCATAGTCGCCTTGACCTTGGCCTTCGCCAGCACGGGCTTGGGACACTTGCGTCCGTGACTGCGCTTGCGTGTCTTGTTTTCCATCCAAATTTCCTTCGCAATGCCGTTAATTTAACGCGAAAGTGCCAACCCGCGTAGACATCCGACAGAGTAGCAAAATTGGCAAGCGCTGCCCCGTCATTCATCCTGAGCCAGGAAAATCATGCCTAGGAGGCAGACGACCAGAAAGCGGAACGCCGCCTCCTGCCCGTTCCATGAGGGAGACTGCCACATCATGAAATATTCGCCGCCGATGACCTCGAAGCCCACCAGCCAGAGCAAGCCCCCGAGCGCAAGCGCGATGACTCCGAGCGCCTTGCCCCGACGAAATCGCTCGGGATGATCACGGCCGACGATCATTCGCGCGGCAGCCAAACCGGCCAACAATCCGGCCGCTACCTCGGCGCCGATGATCAGCACGTAGGCCGCGTGATGCACTGGCGCCCAGTGCAGCGCACGCCATCCCAACGGGTTGCCGCGAAACGTCGTGTCCATTTCGAGCACGTGCTGCACGAACTGGAAATTGTCGCCGTAATCCGTAATGTTGTTGAGCGCCAGGAGACTCGACCATGCGCATACCGAGGCCATGAAGGCGGCCTTGCAGAACCGCAAGACTCTGGGCAATTCATTCACAGGTGACCTCCTTTCGCCGCCAATTCGGGGTGCCGTCAAGATTGGGATTTGAGCGTACGCCAGGCAGAGATAAGCTCCTGATTTCGTTGGTATCTCAATGCACGTTGCGAGTGCATCCGAAGTGCTCCAGAGCCGGCGCCGTCACTTATTGATCTGGCTGGTGGTGCAACGTACGTTCTGATCCGTTTCTTGAAGTCATCCCTGCATCACCGACGCCAGCCCGGAATTGGGCCGTCGCTTCTTCGGTCCTTGCCGCGTCAGAAGTTGTATTTGACGTCGACTCCGATCGTTCTCGGTTGGTTCGTCACTACCCGTTCCAGCGAGGGAATCGTCCAGGAGAAGCCCGTGGTGTTGATACCGAGCTCGGCATGCTTATTGGTCAGGTTGTCTGCAAACACGTACCCCGACAGTTTGTCGCTGGCCAATCCGAAGCGCAGTCCGACGAGATCGTAAGCCGGCAGGGTAGCGTACGTGTACTCGATATCCGTCGATTCTCCGACGTAGGAATTGTTCACCCGCGCCACGAATTTGTAGGTGTCCGAGACCGGCGTCGTGTAGGTGAGCGAGGTGGTCTCGGTGTACTTCGGAATGTTGAGGATGGGCAAGCCGCTGGCCAAGGACGGGTCGACGGCCGTCACCGACGGGTTCACCGACGTCAACGCCGAGTGCGTGTACGTGCCGCTGAACGTCAAGGTCAGCTCCGGCGTCAAGAGCGCCGTGAGCTCGATTTCGGGTCCATAGGATGCCGCGTCTCCCGCGTTCACCGTGAGCGGATAGCCGCACTCCTGATTCACGACTTGCTGTACCTGCGTCCAGCGGATGTAGTACACATCGGCATTCAGAACCAGGCGGCTGTCGAGCATTCGCGCTTTCTCGCCGACTTCGTAGTTCCAGGTAGTGTCCGGACCGTACGTCTCGGGGCTGATCGTACAAATGCTGCTCGGGATCTGTTGATTGATGCCCCCGGGCCTGAAGCCGCGAGCGATGGTCCCATAGACCGTGAGGTCATGATTCTGCTCATAGGAGAGCGTGACCTTGGGGTTCGCGCCGCTGTTCGATTGAGTGAATGAATTGAGCGTGACGCCCGCGTTTCCCGAGTCGGTGGCAAATCCCGACGTTTCTTCGTCGGCGCGGCTGTCGAACTTGTAATAGCGCACGCCGGTCGTCAGCTTGAGATTATCCGTGAACGCGTAGGTGCCCTCGCCGAACACTGCGTATTGCTTCATGTGATAGGGGTTCTGCGCCTGATAGATGATGCCGTCCGGATTCGCCGCCGCGCCGCCCGTCGAAATGAAGGCGAGCGGCACCGAGGCGTTGTACTCGGCGAAGATGGATTCGAAGTTGCTGAAAAACACGCCCCCGATCCATTGAAAGGGGCCCGTGCCGGTCGACGCCAGGCGAACCTCCTCGCTGAACTGCCGCGTGGAATCGGTCTCGTTGAACGGAATCTGATAGAACTGGGGGATGCTCACCCCGAACTCGCCCACGACGCTGTACAGGGCCTCGGACACGTCCGAGGTCTGGTTCTCTTCGCGCGAGTAGTAGGCGCTCGCGGAGGTGAGCTGGGCGAAGCCCAGGTCGTACGTGACGGTGACGCCGTAGAGGCGAAATTCGTCGTAAAAAGGCTCGTCATTATTGAACGGCTGGAAGTGCTCGTCGGGGATCCCCGGCGGCAAGTCGTATTCATCGTAATCGCCCATGCTGATTTTCTGGTACATGGCCGTGGCATCGATTTTCAGCCCATCCGCGGGTTGCGCCAGGAACTCGACGCGGCCGCCTTGCAGGCGCTCCCAGTTCACGCGCGGCACGACCGCCTCGGACGCTACGGCGGTGACATCGCCGCGCGTGCAGCCCGCCGGCCAGCTCGCGCCGCAAGGTCCGGCATTGGTCGGAACGGGGAAGTTTTGCCCCAGCACGACTCGGTTGATCCATCCGTCGGTATATTTGTCCGTCAGCACCACGCGCATGGCGACGCGGTCATCGATCAAGGGCACGTTCAACATCAGATTGCCGCCGCGATTGAACCCACCGCCGGTGGTGCCGGACCCGATGGCCTCAACGGCACCCTCGAATACGTTGTACTTGGGCTCGTTGGTCACGAGCTTGACCGTGCCGCCCATGGAGCCGGACCCATAGAGAGTTCCCTGCGGTCCGCGCAGCACTTCCACCCGGTTGACGTCGAACAGGTCAGGATCGATGACCACCTTGCCGTTGAGCGCCGCCGCCGGCGGCGTGAGCGGGTAGTCATCCAGATAGAAGCCCACCGTCGGTGCCGAACCGCCCGAGGAGGACAGGCCGCGCATTTCCAGTTCAGTCTGTCCCGATCCCGCGGTGCGCTGGGAAATGCCGGGCACCGCCTGGATGATTCCGCTGATATCGGTGATGCCCTCCTGCTGCATGAGGTCCCCGGACATCGCCGTCATGCTGATCGGGGTGTCTTGCACGGTGGACGTGCGCTTCTCGGCGGTGACCACGATTTCCTCGAGCGCATCGTTGCGCTCGGCCGCGCGGTTGGGGGTGCCGGTATCGGCCGGGTCTGCCGAGGCGGCGCTTGCCGCGACCACAGCGATCCAGGCCACGAGAAACGAAACTCGCTTTGATGCCATCACTGCTCTCCCATCCCGAAATTTGTAATTGGTCTTCGCCCCGGAGCGCCCACGTTTTGTATCAGTTAACTCCCCGCTCTGCAAACAGCATTCGGCGGTGGGCTCAAACGCGGTGCGTCTTCCCATATCCTCGCACACTTCTCGTGCAACGCGGAAATGGGACAAACATCACGGCGTGAGGTAGTGGTCGAACCATTCCGGCAAGCGTCGCCGGAGATCCAGGATGTGCGCGGATTGCTGGATCAGATGACCCTCGCCCGAGTACACGTGCAGGTCCGTCGTCACACTCTCATCGCGCAGGGCGTGCCAGAACTCGAACGACTGTTCAGCGGGGACTTCCACGTCGTACTCACCGGTATACAACAAGGTCGGCGTGCGCGCGCTCTTGATCGATTCGAGCGGCGACACCGCCCGGTAAGGAGCGGGGTCGTCATACATGGAAGCACCGAAGTACGGGAGCATCCATGTGTCGATCCCGTTCAGACCGTAGTAGCTGATCCAGTCGGAAATGCCGGCGCCCGCGATGGCGGTACGAAACCGATTCGTGTGCGTGACCACCCACATCACCATGAAACCGCCGTAGCTGTGGCCGTGAATGCCGAGCCGGCGATCGTCGATCGGGGCGACCTTCTCGGCGGCATCCACGCCGCTCATGATGTCGCGAAAGTCTCCGCCCCCGAAGTCGCGGATGTTGGCGCGCGCGAACGCTTCGCCTTGCCCGAAGCTGCCGCGCGGATTCGGCATGAACACGTAGTAGCCGTGCTCGACCCATTCGTGCACGGTCGTATATAAGGAGTAGTCCGTGCCGAACAGCGGCAGCACGGCGGCGGCCGGGCCGCCATGGACGTGTACGATCATCGGGTATTGCCTGCCCGCCGCACGCGCGGCCGGGCCGATGAGCCAGCCCTGCACGTCGAAGCCGTCACTCTTCCACTCGACGCTGCGTACATCGAGATCGACGGTGAGTGCATCGTTCTCGTGCGTGATCGTCGTCATTTTAGGCAACGGACCGGCGATGATTCTGGGCGCGTGACCGAAGTCCTCGACCACCGCCGCGCCCGCGCGCCCGTCCGCGCTTAAGGTAACGGAGCTCTCGGCGGCGTTCGCCGACACCGCATCGCTCCACAGCGTCCGCGTCGCATGCTTGCCGGGATCGACCGCGACCAGTGCGGCGCGGTCCACGATAACGGCGGTCGCGAACAATTGTTTCCCGCGCCACAGAAGCGCGTTGAACGAGCCGCGAAAGCCTGGCGTCAGGCTCAGCGGCATGCCGCCTTCGAAGGCGACCTGGTAGATCTCACCGCCCAGCGGCCCGAAGTCGCTCATAATGCCGCCGACGAACACCACGCTCTTGCCGTCCGGCGACATGCGCGGCATCGCCATCTGATACTTCGCCCACTGCGCCGGCGCGATCTGACGCGGCACACCCTTGGCGAGATCGAACGCCTCGAGATCGGCGAGCCACCAGTAGTTGTCGCCGTCGCCCTTGGCGGCGGTAGCGACGAAGCCCTTGCCGTCGGGCGTCCAGTCGTACTCATAGATGAACGTGTCGTCGGGGGTGATGAAGGACAACTCGCCCCCGCCGATCGACACCACCGCAATGCGCTGCTCGTCCGGCGCCGCGCCGATGTCGCCCACCTGCTCCACGCCGGCCTCCAGCGCCCCGATCTTTTTCTTTGCCGCGGCGGTGGCCAGCACGGCCACGGTCCGTCCGTCCGATGAGAACCGCGGCGTGTTGGCAACGCCCTCCAGGCTCGCGAGCGTCTTCACCGTGCGGCCCTGGGCCAGCATGAGTTGTGCCCGGCCTGCTGCCGGATCGGTTGCGATGAACGCGAGCGAGCGGCCGTCGGACGACCAAGCGAGGCTCGCGTAATTGCAGGTGGCGCAGGGGTCAATGGACTCGAGCACGCGGCCGTCACGCGCCGATCGTACGATGACGGGGCCATGCAGTTGCTCGGCGCTGGTCAGCGATTGCAGATTCTCGATGCTCGCCACTCGATCCCCGGACGGTGAGATGACGAGCGACGAGAAGGTATGGATCGGAGGCGCCGATGAGGAGGGCGGGGCGGCGAGCGCGGTGGTGAGCAGGGCGGCGAGCGGCGCGGCGATCAAAACGGTGGTCAGCTTCATCGGAAAAACCCTTGATTGGTCGATTTTTGTGACGCGGGAACCAGTCGGTGACGCTAGGGGATAGGAAGGATAAGCCACCTTTCTGGGGAGTGCATGCGGGAGGGTTCTGGTGCATCTGAGGACAACAGTCCGAACTCGGCTGCTGAAGCACTTCGGGGCACTCT
>PKXS01000058.1 GCA_003132425.1 Gammaproteobacteria bacterium
CACAGAATTTCTGATACGCCCCAGCGCTCCCGCGAGATAACTGCGCCACTGCGGATTCTGTCCGCCGGGACTCTTGACGGCGACCTCGCGAAGTGCGTTCTGACTTGGAATGGGTTGTCGTCCGGGGTTGACGGCCGGGTCTCCGCTGATCTGCACGTCAATGCGGCCGCTGCCTGCAACGATGTCGTCAATCACGGAGCTTTTCAACGCGCGAAGCCAATTCTGGCGCAGCGGCTTGCCCAGTATGATGCGCGTCACTTTGCTTGCCTGCGCAAACTTGATTATTTGTGAAGCGACGTCGGCGCGTCCCGTTAGCGTGACTGTCTTCGCACCGTACTGCTCGGCAAGGAGCAGTACGCGCAGCGCTTCATCTCGCGCTCGAACCGAGGGGCGCCAAATCAGCGGCATCTCCACGTGCAACGCAATCCAATCCGCATCCAGGCTTTGCGCGGCAAGTTTGCCGGCGCGAACCAGCCGCTCGCCCATGGGTCCGGGGCCAATGCAGACGAGAACTCGATCTTGAGTCGGACGTGACAAGTCAATGGGCGCGCGCTTTTTGCGTGCGGTCTCCTCGGTTAATTGTGCAATCATTCGCTGCGGATCGAGCCGGCGCGGGCTCATATTACTCATTCCGGTTCCAAATGATATCGCTCGTGTGCGTGAGCTTCCACAGCGGTAACTGCGGTTCGTCGTCACCACTCTCATTTGGAGTGGGCTCATCTGCAAATGTCCATACGACCTTTATATCCCTACCCCTACCATTCATCCGTTAGAACCAGCGAAGGCAGTACCTCTTTTGTGCGCAGCTTCGCGCCGGTGTGTAAGTGTTTCCTCGTACAGATCAATTGTGTGCACGGCTCTACAGTGAACGGCAACGGCAACGGCCGCGGGAGTCGCAACGTGCGGGGACAGTTAGAAGAAAGAGGGATTTCACCCATGTTCAAGCATCTATCGTGTCTCAAGTGCATTGCGAGCTTACTGTCATCGTTAACTCTGTTGGCTGCGAGCGCTTCGGCGGAGGTGCCTAGCGCCGCGCCGCAGGCTCAGGCGACACCGTCGGGCGGTACTTCGGCACAATCTGCGGACCAGCGAATCACAGATCTCAGCCGTGAGGTCGAGGACTTGAAGAACCTCGTTCACCAACTCCAGGCCCAGATATCCAAAGAGCCTGCTGTACCGGTGACCGGCGCGACCGTTTCTTCAGGACAGACACCGGCAGCAGACGCGACCGTCCCCCCAGCACCAGCCCCGCCCGCTGTCGGGGCTTCGGGGAGCGCTGCGGTTGCACCGCCGAAGGTCGCCGCGGACCTGCTTCGCGGCATGACCATCAATGCCATGCTCGACGGCTACTACGAATACAACACCAACGCTCCCATCGGACGCGTGAATAACCTGCGTGCGTATGACGTGAGCAGTAACAGTTTTAGTCTCAACCAAGCCGATCTCGTCGTGGAGAGTGCAGCGGATCCGGCGGCGGACAAGCGGATCGGAATGCGAATCGACCTGCAGTATGGCCAGGCCACGTCAACTCTGCAGGGCAATCCCGCCAATGAACTGAGACCGGATGTGTACCGCGATGTATTTCAAGCCTATGGAACGTACGTCTTCCCGGTCGGCAAGGGACTTACTATGGATTTCGGCAAGTGGGCGAGTTCACTGGGAATCGAGGGCAATTACACGAAAGACCAGCTGAACTATTCGAGGTCCTATTGGTTCAATTACCTGCCCTTCTACCATACGGGTTTCCGTGCCAAATATGTCGTCAACGACGAGTTGGCGATCAACGCGTGGATCACGAATGGTACGCAGCAGACGGAGGCGTTCAATAATTACAAAGACCAGCTCTTGGGCTTCGTGCTGACGCCGACGCCGGCGGTCACGTGGACCTTCAACTACTATCAAGGCCAGGAGCACCCGGACGTGATTTATCTGCAGACGCCGGGTCCTGGTCAGCAGAATCTGCCGAACCAGCAGGGTACGTATATCCTACCGATTGCCAATCCACCGGACGGCAAGCTGCAAATTACCGATAGCTATGTCAGCTGGCAGGCATCGAAGGCGATCACGCTCGCAGCCGAGGCGGATTACGTACAGGAGCGACTGTACTCCTATTCGACGCCGCAGCACGTCACGGGTGGCGCGCTCTATGGCGGATATCAATTGACCCCGACGGTGGCGCTCGCGGCTCGCGTTGAGTATCTCGCCGATGACGGCGGCCTTTTCAGCGGGACGACCCAATACCTCAAGGAGGGGACGCTGACCCTCGACTACCGCCCCGTCGATGGTTTCCTGGTGCGCGTTGAGTTCCGTCGCGACCAATCTAACCAGCACTATTTTCTCGGCAGCACCCTCGGTGTCCTAGAGACCTCACAACCGACAATTGGGCTCGGGCTGGTGTGGTGGATCGGCCAGAAGGAGGGCGCTTGGTGAGTGCGCAACAATGTGCAAAAAAGATTTCCTGATCGCCAGTATGCAGCTTTTGGCTAAGACCACCGTGCTGACTGAGACAACGTCTCCTGGTATCGCACGCGCAGCCAAATCCCACGGCGTTTCGCCCAAATCGAGCTTGACGCGAATGTACCGTTGAAATCGCCGACGCCTCCAAGCGACTTCCGCTCAATCGAATAGGTGACCACAAATACGTCGGGACACAATAGAGCACCCCGCATATCGTACAGTGCATGGCTCACGATCAGCTGGTCCGCGAATCTCTTGAGAGCTCCCTCTCGGTCCACTGAGACACCGTCGGAACCAATCTCAGAATAGTCATCCGCAAGGAGCGATCCGAACGCATTGGCATCCCCTCGTTGAAGGGCCGCCCAATACGCCAGTTCTCGCGCCATGAGTTGCGCCACCACCTTGGTCGTGGATTGCTCGGCGATCGATCGCGGCATCGGTGCAACGGCATGCGCTACCGAAAACGCTTGCGCAATTACGAGACACAGAGTCAACCGAGTACGCATTCGGACTGGCTCCCGGCAACCTCAAACGTGACGCATCATCCTGTCGGTGCAGCAAATCTCGGCGTACTTGTGGCCCGCACTACGCAACAGGTTGCGGCCTGGGCGCAATTGTCTGCTCGAGTCGGTTGCGAGTGCATCGATAGGCTTGCAGGGGCCGCGCAAATCGACGACGGCCGTCACGAGTAGCGCAAGGCTCATCTCGCGCGCGCGAACCAGAATCATATTCATAGCGCCACCCAAAATTGTCGTGCAGCCAGCCGCAAGGTGCCTCACATTGTGCAAGACCGTCATGTAAAAAAGCTGAAGAATGTTCGTTGCCGCTCGCCGGCCAGTGCCCCAAAAATATATACAAGAACTTTATATCTTAACCAATAGCATTCCTTCGGAATCTGATGGGGCTCATATCGCGGATTGGTTCTGGGTGGTGACGTTCACCGATCAATACGTGTTTTCCCATATGGGGAGTTTGTAGGAGCGGTGCTAACTTGAACGAGTATTGTTTCGGGAGGGTGTAGGGATGGACGTTATCTATCTTCTGATTCTCGCCGGTCTTTATTTGACCACCCACGACCTCGTGTTGGCGCTCAACCGCTTAGGAAAGACGCCATGAGCATCATGTATTGGTTGGGGGCGGCGCTTGCGCTGTTCTTGTTCGGCTACCTCCTATATGCCCTTCTCCAGGCGGAGCGATTCTGATGGACGCCAACACAATGTTTGGCGTGATGCTGGTGGCGTTCCTCGGCATTCTCGTGCTGTGCGCTAAGCCGCTCGGCAGTTACATCGCCGATGTCATGGGAGGCCAACCCAATTTCGCTTTGCGCATCGGCGGGCGCGTCGAAGGTCTTTTGTATCGCCTTTGCGGGGTCGATTCCCGCGAGGAGATGTCTTGGAAGCAATACGCGATCGCGTTGCTGCTTTTCAACGTGTTGGGCGCCCTCATCGTCTATGGGTTGCAGCGCCTGCAGCTCTTCTTGCCTCTCAACCCGCAGAAGTTCGCGGCGGTCAGCGCGGACTCATCGTTCAACACGGCCATCAGTTTCATCACCAATACCAATTGGCAGGGATACTCCGGCGAGTCGACGATGGGGTACTTGGTGCAGATGGCGGGTCTCGCCGTGCAGAACTTCCTCTCTGCGGCGACCGGCATCGTGGTGGCCATCGCCCTGATCCGTGGTTTCGCGCGGCACACGGTCAAGACGATCGGCAACTTCTGGGTGGACGTCACGCGCGCCACGCTCTACGTGCTGCTGCCGCTCTCGGCCGTGCTCGCGCTCGTACTCCTCAGCCAGGGTGTGATCCAGAACTTCGATGGCTACAAGGACGCGACGACCGTCGAGAAGATTACCTACCAGAATCCCAAGACCGACGCTGATGGCAACCCCATCAAGGACGCGGCCGGCAATCCCGTGACCGAGACCGCGACGACCCAGACGCAGACGCTGCCGATGGGGCCGATTGCCTCGCAGGAGGCCATCAAAGAGCTCGGCACCAATGGCGGCGGCTTCACCAACGCGAACTCGGCTCATCCGTACGAGAATCCGACGCCGCTGACGAATCTCTTTGAGATGCTGGCGATGTTCATCATCCCGTTCGCCCTCACTTACACGTTCGGCAAGATGGTCGGGGATACCCGGCAGGGCTGGGCGGTCTTGACCGCGATGCTGATTCTGTGGGTCGGGTTGGTGCTGGTGGCGTTCCACAGCGAGCAGCACGGCAATCCGCTCATCGCGAAGCAGGGCATTGACCAGGTTGCGAGCGCCGACCAGGCGGGCGGCAACATGGAGGGTAAGGAGACTCGCTTCGGCATCGCCGCCTCTTCGCTCTTTGCGGCGGTCGCGACCGGGACGTCTACCGGGGCGGTGAACTCGACGCCCGACTCCATGACGCCGCTGGGTGGCTTCGTGCCGATGTTCCTCATGCAGCTCGGGGAGGTCGCGCCCGGCGGGGTTGGCACGGGCATTTACTCGATACTGATGTATGCGATTCTGGGCGTATTCATTGCCGGGCTGATGATCGGTCGGACGCCTGAGTACTTGGGCAAGAAGATCGAGGCTCTCGAGATGAAGCTGGCCTCGGTGTTCATCCTCACCACGCCATTTGCGGTGCTGATTGGGACCGCGGTCGCGGTCATGACGGTCGCCGGCAAGGCTGGAGTCGCCAATCCCGGCGCGCACGGCTTCAGCGAAATTCTCTATGCGTTCACCTCTGCCGCCAACAACAACGGCAGCGCATTCGCTGGCCTCTCTGCAAACACGGTTTTTTACAACGTGGCCACGGGACTTGCGATGTTCATCGCCCGCTTCTGGCCGATCATGGCGGCGCTCGCCATCGCTGGGTCGCTGGCGGCCAAGAAGCGCGTTCCAGTCACCGAAGGCACCATGCCGACGCATGGGCCCCTGTTCGTGACGCTGCTCATCGGTTCGATACTGTTGATCGGCGTCCTAACCTACGTCCCGGCGCTGGCGCTGGGCCCGGTCGTCGAGCACTTCATGCTCGCGGCAGCTAAGTAACGAGTTCCTCATGTCGCGACAACAACTATCGCTTTTTGATCGCAAGCTCATTGGCCCAGCGCTTCTGCAGTCGGTACAGAAGCTCGATCCGCGCGTCCAATGGCGCAACCCGGTGATGTTCGTGGTTTACCTCGGCACGATTGTGACGGCGATCCTTTTTGGCCAGGCACTCGCGGGCCACGGCGAAGCGCCTGCGGGATTCATTCTGGCCATCACAATCTGGTTGCTGTTTACGGTTCTGTTCGCCAATTTCGCCGAGGCGCTCGCCGAGGGGCGCAGCCGCGCACAGGCCTCGGCGCTGCGCAACATGCGCCAAACTGTGATGGCCAAACGCCTTGTCCAGAATAGTCCGGGCGCCCGAAAGACGACGCTCGTCAAGGCGGAAGATTTGAGGAAAGGCGACGTCGTTCTGGTGGAGACCCACGACACCATCCCGGCGGACGGCGAAGTCATCGAGGGCGTCGCCTCGGTCGACGAAAGCGCCATTACGGGCGAGTCGGCGCCGGTCATTCGCGAATCGGGCGGCGACTTCTCGTCGGTGACGGGCGGCACCCGAGTGTTATCGGACTGGCTGGTGGTGCGAGTGTCTGTCAACCCGGGAGAAACGTTTCTCGACCGGATGATTTCGATGGTCGAAGCGGCGAAGAGGCAGAAAACCCCCAATGAGATTGCGCTGACCATCCTGCTGGTGGCGTTGACTCTCGTCTTTCTCATCGTGATCGTGACCCTGTTGCCGTTCTCGTTGTTCGCCGTTGAGGTCAGCAAGGTGGGAACCCCAATCACGGTGACCGCCCTCGTGGCGCTGCTGGTGTGCCTCATTCCCACCACGATAGGCGGCCTCTTGTCGGCGATCGGAGTAGCCGGCATGAGCCGGATGATGCAGGCGAACGTCATCGCGACCTCCGGTCGCGCCGTGGAGGCAGCCGGCGACGTCGATGTCCTGCTCCTCGATAAGACGGGCACTATCACGCTCGGCAATCGACAAGCTACTGTGTTCCTGCCTGCGCCCGGCGTGACGGAGCAGGAACTGGCCGATGCCGCTCAACTGGCTTCGCTTGCCGATGAGACCCCGGAAGGGCGCAGCATCGTCGTACTCGCCAAGCAGCGATTCAATCTGCGTGAGCGCGACTTGGGCACGCTCGGCGCGAAATTCGTGCCGTTCTCGGCCCACACGCGGATGAGCGGCGTCGATATTGGCGAACGCCAGATCCGCAAGGGCGCTCCAAGTGCAATCGTCCAGTATGCCGAGGCGCTCGGCAAGCAATGCCCGCCATCGGTCGACGAAGACGTTCAGCGCGTCGCGCGCCAAGGCAGTACTCCGCTGGCCGTCGTCGACGGTGGCCGTGTGCTCGGGGTCATCGAGCTGAAGGACATCATCAAGGGCGGCATCAAGGAACGATTCGCGGACCTGCGGCGCATGGGCATCAAGACCATCATGATCACCGGCGACAATCGCCTCACCGCGGCGGCGATCGCCGCTGAGGCCGGGGTCGATGACTTTCTCGCTGAAGCGACGCCTGAAGCCAAACTCAAACTGATCCGCGAATATCAAGCACAAGGACGCCTCGTCGCCATGACCGGGGACGGCACCAACGACGCNNCGGCAACATGGTCGATCTGGACTCGAATCCGACAAAGCTCATCGAGATCGTCGAGACGGGTAAGCAGATGCTGATGACGCGCGGCTCCTTGACGACATTTTCGATTGCCAATGACGTTGCTAAGTATTTTGCAATTATCCCAGCCGCCTTTGCGATGACGTACCCGGAATTGGGTGCGCTCAACATCATGCATCTGGCGACACCCAACTCCGCAATCCTGTCGGCGGTGATTTTCAACGCGCTGATCATCGTCGTTCTGATTCCGCTCGCCATCAAGGGCGTGAAGTACCGGGCGCTCGGCGCAGGTCCTCTTCTGCGGCGAAACCTGCTCGTGTATGGGCTGGGCGGAATCATCGTGCCGTTCCCCGGAATCAAAATCATCGACATGATCTTGTCAGCGGCCGGCTGGGCTTGAGGAGAATACATATGTTCGTGCGACTCATTCGGCCTGCGGTCAGTCTTCTGGCGCTGATGACGGTCCTCCTCGGCATCGTGTATCCGCTTGTCATCACCGGCGTGGCGCAAGTAGCCTTCCCACGCCAGGCCGAAGGCAGCCTCATCTATCAGAACGGCAAGCTCATCGGATCGGCGTTAATCGGCCAGAGTTTCTCTGATCCGAAGTATTTCTGGGGGCGACCGTCCGCCACCACCCCTCAACCCTACAACGGCCTCGCCTCCACGGGCTCGAACTTGGGGCCGCTCAACCCCGCATTGCTCGATGCGGTCAAGGCGAACGCCAAAGCGCTGCATGACGCCGATCCCGACAACCGACAATTGATTCCGGTCGATCTTGTGACCGCATCGGCAAGCGGTCTCGATCCGGACGTTAGCCCTGCCGCAGCGCACTATCAGGCCGCTCGTGTGGCGCGCGCTCGGAATCTGCCGCTTGCATCGGTCGAAACACTGATCAAGACGCACGAGCGGGGACGTCTCTTCGGCTTGATCGGCGAGCCGCGAATCAACGTTCTCGAGCTCAATCTCGCGCTCGATCGGTTGCACTGATTGCAAGGGCTTGAAAAAAAATCAAGGATGGCTTTATGAAAATTCAATCCTCTTGGCAGAAACTGCTGATATCGGTGGCGGCAATTGCGCTTACGGTAGCCGTATCCCACGCCGATGAAACCCCGGCACCCATGGTCAAAGGATCACCGGGAGCGATCATCGGTAGCGTCAGGAATTCAGACAAGGTTCCCGTTTCCGGCGCAACGATAACAGCCATGAGAGCGGACGGCGGAGCCATTCGCGCGGCCCTGTCAGGCAGCGACGGCGTGTATTTGTTGGCCGATCTTTCGCCTGGCCAATGGACTCTCACTCTGCAGGTGGATGGATATCCGGAGGTGACGCTGCCCGCGCTGCAAGTCGTCGCGAGAAAGGCCACTCGGTATGACATTGTGGCGAACGTCTCGGCGGCGCCTGCGGTCGCCACGACGGTCAGTCCCGCTCCAGCACCGGCGGCGCCGGTGGTCGCGAGGAAGGCGGCGGTGATACCCGAAGCTCTGGAGGCGCCCGAGCCCGGCCCTGAAGTCGATCTGCAGACTCCGTTTGCCAATGTCGGCTATATCGGCTGGATGAACGGTACCCCGCGCGAGAACTCGCCGATATTCGATACGAAGTTTTTCACGCCTGAGATCCGCTTGGATGTGAACTACCTGCAAAGCGCCAATCATCCGATTGACCACACCATCGACGGTTCGACCGAGGAGTTCCGCTCCGGCGAATTCCAGATCGAGCAGGTCAGCTTCGGCGGCGATTTCCACTGGGAGGGCGTGAAAGCCCGCTTTCTCTCCATGTTCGGCATGTTCTCGACCACCACACCGCGCAATGACGCCAGCGACCAGGTTGGCCAGTGGGACCTCGAAGATGCGTACCGCTACTTCTCAGAAGCGAATGCTGGCTATCACTGGGACGTCAACCATGGTCTCAATATCGACGCGGGCGTATTTGTCTCGTATGTCGGCCTGTTCAGCTACTACAACTATGATAACTGGACTTATCAGCCCTCATTCGTGTCGTCCAACACGCCCTGGTTCTTCAATGGACTGCGCGTTCAGTGGTGGCCCACCCAGGATCTGAAGATCGAGCCCTGGCTCATCAACGGCTGGCAATCCTATGCCAAGTTCAACCGACACCCGGGGTTCGGCGGACAGATTTTGTGGATTCCGAGCGAAAACCTCAAGCTGGTATTCAACACCTATTCCATCGGACAAGATAATTTGAACTGCCAAGCGAACAGCAACAACGGGACTGGAACCATGGACACGCTCTGTCAGCCCCAGAATGGGGGTCCCGGCAACGCGGCCGTGGGGTCCTATGTCGGGGCAGGACCCGCCGTCAACTACGCGAACGTCACGCGGTTTCACGAGGATGACAGCCTTTTGGTGAAATACTACGATGCCAAAGGGCAGGGCGGCGCCGGCGTATCCAAAATGGCCTTCAGCTTGACCTGGGATTGGGGATGCGAGTACGGGGGCGGTGTCCACTGTACGCATGAGCCGAACAAGGAGGAATTCATCGGCATGATGCTCTACGACCGCACCTGGTTCGATCATGATCTGTACGCGGTGACGCTTGGCGGAGGCTTTATGAACAATCCCGGCCGCTATCTGGCCCTGACGCCACCGATCAACGGAGCGACTGCCGCCAGCGGTTCGCCGTACTTCACCCAGCAGCCTGGACAAGACCTCTACCAATGGGACACGCAGCTCAATTTTCAGTACATGCCGAAAGACTGGATTACCTGGTGGACAGAGGCGACATTCCGGCATTCGAGCGTTCCGTACTGGACAGGACCGGGCGGCATAACGCCACCCGGCGGTAACACCGGCTCTCCTGGAAGCTGCGTGGGCGGCAACCAAAATGCGACCACCGGCCAGTGCGACGCGGGGGACTGGTTCCCGGATTTGCGCACGCGGGAAGTCGTCTATGGTGCCGGCGTTATGGTCAAATTCTAGTCACAATGGAACAACCGGCTCCCGATTCGCAAAGCGCGGGTTACGCTTCGGATCGGGAAAGAACCGCGGCGCAGAGCCGCATACGAAGGGGAGCCGCGGAGTCGGTTGGGCGGCTGATCCGCAAGCTCGGCAAGCCCGAGCAGCTGCGGGTGTGCTGCGAGGCGGGGCCTACTGTACTGGCAGTTGAGCGAATTGGGCGTCAAGTGCGAAGTGATCGCCCCGACTTTGGTGCCGGACGCGGCGCATGAGGCGTTGCGGGACCTGGTGCGGGCCCGACTCGCTGCCAAGCGCGATCAGCTGCGTGCTCGCAACCGGCTCGGCAAGTTCCTGCTGCGCCACGGCCGGCGGGCGCCCGAGGGCACCACGACGCGGAGTACGAAGCATCTGGCCTGGGTGAAGCAGCAATCCTTCGAGCAAGCTGCGTAGCAGGCGACGCTGGTGGATTACCTACACGAAGTGGAACACGAGGCCGAGCGGATCGTACGTCTGGAGCGATCGATCGATACGGCGATCGAAACGCTGCCCGAGAAGATGCGCGCCGCGATCGAGGCACTGCAGAGCTTGCGCGGCATCGCTAAGATCAGCGCCGTGTCGATCATGGCCGAGGTGGGAGAGCTGTCGCGCTTTGAGCGCGCGCGGCAATTGATGGGCTACAGCGGCGCAGTCTCGTGGGAGGACTCGAGCGGGCCGCGCGTGCACCGCGGCGGCATCAGCAAAGCCGGCAACGCGATCAAAGCGAGGACATCAAGGCAATCGCTTGGAAAGCCCAACACCGCCTGCACGCCCGCTACGCGAAGCTGCTGGCGAAAGGCAAAGCGAAGCAACAGGTCATTACCGCAGTGGGCCGGGAACTGCTCGGCTTCATCTGGGCCATCGGTGTCGCGGCCGAGCGCTCGCAAGCCGCCGCGCCCCAGCGCACGCTCAAGCGGGCGGCGTGAGCTTAACGGCGAATATCCATGAACTCGGTACAGGCACCAAGGGTCAGTGGCTGGGATGGCACACGGCAAAGGAGAATCCTCGTCGGCTCCTATGCGACAGGCCTTTCTGGCCGGACCCGCGATTCTAGTCCGAGGCAGCTCCCGACGAATCACGACCATGATGGCGGGTCTTGCGCTCGATCCACGAATATCAGAGTGATCAACCGTCGACGACTGCTGCTCCGGCCGCTGTCCCCTGGTGCTTGGCCGAGACAACACCAAGATGACTTCGTTTGATGCATCAGATATTGACAGGTTGTTGCATATCAGGAGCCGGGCTCCTTCAGGCGGTCATAGTCCGATTTGCCTTGGGATTACGACACTCGTGTCATGTGTGACATTATGATTCGCGTTGAGCGCGCTAAAGCAACGGAACCTGTGGGTAATCAATGGCTGAGACCGAGCGTCGCAACCCGGACGAACTGCTGGCTGACGTCCAGCGGCAGGCCGCGCGAGCGCGGCGCGGACGGCTAAAGATTTTCTTCGGCGCCTCGGCGGGGGTGGGTAAGACCTACTCGATGCTGGAAGCGGCCCGGGGGGCACGCGCTGGCGGGGCGGATATCGTCGTCGGATACGTCGAACCCCATGGGCGCCTCGAGACCGAGCGCTTGCTCGAGGGCCTCGAACAGCTGCCGTTCCTCGAGGTCAGATACCGCGGAATTACTCAACGCGAATTCGATCTGGACGCAGCTCTGCGCCGCGCGCCCGCGATCGTACTCGTCGATGAGCTTGCGCACTCGAATATCGCCGAGGGCGAGCCGCTGCCGCGACATGCCAAGCGCTGGCAGGACGTGGAGGAACTGCTGGACGCCGGGATCGGCGTCTGGACAACGCTCAATGTTCAGCACCTCGAAAGCTTGAACGACGTCGTCACCGGCATCACCGGTGTCCGTCAGCAAGAGACGCTCCCGGATCGAGTATTCGACGAAGCGGATGAAGTCGAGCTCATCGACCTGCCGCCCGAAGATCTGCTGGCCCGTCTGAAGGCGGGCAAAGTGTATGCCGCTGATCGCGTGAGTACCGCGACCGAGCGGTTCTTCCGTAAACCGAACCTTCTCGCATTGCGCGAACTTGCCCTTCGTCGCACCGCGGACCGGGTGGATGCCGCGGCGCTGGAGTTTGCCGGCCAGGCATCGACCTCGCGACCCTGGCTGGCGCGCGATCGATTCCTGATCGCCGTCACACTCGATGGCCAGGCGGAACAACTGGTGCGCTTAGGCAAGCGCTTTGCCGATGCGCTCGATGCGGAGTGGCTCGTGGTCTCGGTCGAGACACCCCAGCTCCTGAAGCTTTCCGACAGCGAACGGAACCGGCGAATCGATGTCTTGCGACTCGCCGAATCGTTGGGTGCCGAAACGGTGACGCTCGACGGCCCGTCGGCCGCCAACACGCTGCTCGAGTATGCAGGCCTTCGCAATGTCACGCGCATCGTGATCGGTGAAGCGAAGCGAAGCGGCTGGCGCGCATGGCTACGACGCTCAACGACGACCGAACTCGTGCGCCGGGGACGCGGTTTTGACGTGTCAGTGATTGCGCGGAGTGAGACGCACGCCCTTAAGCGACAAGAAGTGCTCGATGGTCCTCCGACGGCGATTCGGTGGGAACGTTACTGGGCGGCGCTCCTGATCTGCGCATGCTGCACGGGGATCGCGGCAATCATGTATCCCTATTTCGAGCTGACGAACCTCGTCATGGTGTACCTGCTTGGAGCAACCGTCGCCGCCTTGAGACTCGGACGCGGTCCGGCCAGCCTCGCTGCGGTCGCCAACGTCGCCGCACTCGATTTCTGCTTCGTGCCGCCGCGGTTCAGTTTTGCCGTAAGTGACTTTCAGTACATCGTGACGTTTGCCGTGATGCTGGTGCTGGCGCTCGTCATCGCTAACCTTGTCGCGAATGTGCGCTCTCAGACGCGAGTCGCCGGCGCCCGCGAACACCGGACCTCGTTGCTCTACGCAATGAGCCGGGAACTGGCCGCGACCCGCAGCTTTGGCAACTTGGCGCGGGTCGCCATCAAACACGTGGCCGAGAGCTTTACAAGCCGCGCGACCGTGTTGTTGCCGAACGCGGACGGGCGCTTGCACCATCTGCAGGGGGTGGAGCTCGCGGGGTTGCTCGAACACGCCGATCTTTCCGTCGCCCAATGGGTTTTCGACCATGGCAGGTCCGCGGGGCTCGGGACCGACACGCTTCCTGCCGCCGCTGCTCAATACCTGCCGCTGACGGGCACGCACCAGACGCTCGGTGTGCTCGCTGTCCAACCAATCCAGCGTCGCCGCTTGCTGCTTCCGGAGCAGCGCCACCTGCTTGAGACCTTCGCCGGCCAGATTGCCCTTGCGATCGAAAGATCCCAAAGGGCCGAGCAGGCCGAGGCCGCACGCATCGCCGTGGAAACGGAAAGTCTGCGCAATACACTGCTGGCGTCAATCTCGCACGACCTGCGTGCTCCGCTGGCGGCGATCACGGAGGCGAGCCGCGCGCTCAATGACGCGGCCTTAAAGCCTGACGACGAATCGCGTGCACAACTCACTCGAACGATTGACTCCAAGACGCGGGAGATGTCCGAGCTCATCTCCAACGTATTCGATCTGATGAGTTTCGAGGTTGGCCAAGTGCACCTGCACCGTGACTGGCAAAGCGTCGAAGAACTCGTGCGTTCCGCGCTTGGGCGACTCGAGGGTCGTTTCAGCGGGCGCCCGATCGATGTGGCGTTGCCGGCCGGGTTGCCTTCCGTGAACGTCGACGCACCGCTCGTCACGCGGGTCTTCGTCAATCTCCTCGAGAACGCCGTTAAGCATACGCCGACGGGGACGCGGATCACTGTGTCTGCGGGACTCGAAGGTGAGACGGTACGCGTTGTGATTGACGACACGGGTCCGGGACTGCCGCCGGGTGAACCGGAGCGGTTATTTGCGAAGTTCCAGCGCGGCCGCGACGAGGTCGATCTCGGTGGTGCCGGCTTGGGGCTCGCGATCTGCAGAGCCATCGTCAACGCGCACGGCGGGCACATCACCGCCATGCAGCGACCGGGAGGCGGTGCACGGTTCATGTTCACTTTGCCGACCACGGCGCCCGCGCAGTAAGTTGCCGTGCGTTACATCCATACCCGTTCGAAGAAGGATCAGCCATGAGTGCCGGCGCGCTCCTTCGGGTCAGTTTGTTTCTGGTCGTCCTGGCTCTGATCAGCAAGCCGATGGGCGTATACGTCTATAAAGTCATGGAAGGTGTGCCGACGTGGGCCGGACGACTGCTCGGCCCTCTCGAGCGCGCGCTATACCGCTGCTGTCGAGTCGATCCACGCGCGGAAATGAGCTGGAAAGTGTATTTCACCGGGCTGCTGATCTTCAATGCGGTGGGGGCCGCGTTTCTCTACCTCCTTCTGCGAGTACAGGCGATTCTGCCGCTCAATCCTTCACATTTTGGTCCCGTCTCCGCGCAGAGCGCGTTCAACACGGCGGTCAGTTTTGCGACCAACACAAGTTGGCAAGATTACGCCGGCGAGACAACCCTGGGTAACTTGGCTCAAATGGCGGGTATATCATCGCAGTCATTTCTGTCCGCCGCGACCGGCATTGCTGCGCTGATGGCGCTGCTACGCGGGTTTGCCCGCGTCGGCGCCAACACCCTTGGGAATGTGTGGGTAGATCTGACGCGCGGCACGATCTACGTGCTGCTGCCGCTGTCCGCACTGATTGCCGTTCTTTTGATCTCGCAGGGCACCATTCAGACGTTGAGTCCCAATCGAGTTGTCGCGCTACTGGAACCGTCGACGTACGCGGTGGCAAAGCTCGGTCCCGAAGGTACGCCGATCATGGGTGCCGAGGGAAAACCGATCGCCAGCATGGCGATGACGCGGATTCAAACGCTTCCGATGGGCCCCGTTGCCTCGCAGACCGCCATCGCGCTGCTGAGCGGCGATGGCGGCGGTTTCTATAATGCGAACAGCGCGCACCCATTTGCGAATCCAACGCCTCTCAGTAACTTCGCGGAGATGCTTGCGATATTGCTCATTCCCGCCGCGCTTTGTCATACCTTTGGCAAGGTAGTCGGCGATACGCGTCAGGGCTGGGCAATTCTCGCAGCCATGGTGGTCGTTTTCATATTCATGGGCGCGAGCGCTATCCGCGCCGAGCAGGCCGGCGACGCTGCATTCACGCAACTAGCCGTCGACCAGACTCCCGGTCCGACGCAGGCCGGCGGCAATATGGAAGGCAAGGAGACCCGATTCGGAATTGTCGACTCGGCTCTGTTTGCGACCGTGACCACGAGTGGCGGCGACGGCGCCGTGAACTCCATGCACGATTCGTTCACCTCGATGGGCGGACTGGTACCCATGGCGTTGATGCAGCTGGGGGAAGTGATCTTCGGTGGGCCAGGCTCCGGTCTGTGTGGCATGCTCTTGCACGCACTGATCGCAGTATTCATTGCTGCCCTCATGATCGGGCGCTCGCCCGAGTACCTGGGCAAAAAAATCGAAATCTTTGAGATGAAGATGGTGATGCTCGCGATCCTCGTCACTCCCTTCTTGGTCCTCGTTGGCACTGCTGTGGGGGTCCTGACCCAGGCGGGACGGAGCGGAGCGACGAACCCCGGCCCCCACGGCTTTTCGCAGATCCTGTATGCCTTTTCATCTACCGCGAATAATAATGGCAGCGCCTTTGCGGGGCTGACCGCCAACACCCTCTTCTACGACGTTAGCACTGCCGTGGCGATGTGGTTTGGACGCTTCGTTCCGTTGCTTGCCGTGATCGCCATCGCCGGTTCGCTCGCCGCCAAAAAACGTCGAGCCCCGGGGCTCGGAACGCTGCCCACGCATAACCTGCTGTTCGTGGTGTTGCTGCTCGGCACGGTCCTGGTAATCGGTGGCCTGACCTATGTGCCGGCCCTTGCGCTCGGGCCAATCGCAGAAGCATCGCAGGTGCCGGCGCTATTGCCATCGAGATTACCCCAACCCTAAATCCCATCGGTTGGGCAGACTGGTGACTCAGGGACGCGCGCACGAGCGGCTGTCACCATTGGTGTGTCGAGACCAGACGATCGGTGGGTCGGATTGATTGCGTGCCTTTGAGCGGTCAGTCATAGTGGCCTAGCGCGCCGGTGTCCTCTGCGGTGGGCTACGCGAATCTATGCATTTACAACAGGCGGATTTAACTATGTCGCACCTAAGCCGTTAAGACACGGTGACTTCGGACTTATCGCAACTCGGTTTTCTTCTCTTTGTGTCTGCATTGGTGGCAATGCTGATGCGACGCTTACGCCTGCCCTACACCGTGGGCTTGGTGCTCGCCGGCATGGGCCTGTATTTTCTACGCATTTACATTAAGTGGCATCTGTCCAAGGAGCTGATTTTTTCGGTTTTTTTGCCGCCGCTGGTGTTCGAAGCCGCGCTGTTTATCGGCTGGCGAGAGTTCAAGAAAGATTTGCCCGTGGTTGGGCTGCTCGCGACAGCGGGCGTATTACTGGCGGCAGCGGTCACATCGGCCGGCATGCATTACGCGCTGAGTTGGGATTGGACCAGCGCGATCGTCTTCGGGGTGTTGATTGCCGCGACCGATCCCGTGTCCGTCATCGCGACTTTCAAGGAGGCTGGCGTGCATGGTCGACTGCGCCTGCTGATCGAAGCGGAGAGTCTCCTCAACGATGGCACTGCGGCAGTCCTATTTGTAGCGGTACTCGGAGTCCGAGCCGGAGGCGCGCAGGATTTGCTGACGGCGGCCGGCACGCTCCTTCTGACGATTGTCGGAGGCGGAGTGGTTGGGGCCGTCGTGGGCTTTGGGCTTATGTTTTTGGCGGGACGGACTCCGGATTATCTAGTCGAGCTCACCTTTACTACATTGGCGGCGTACGGTTCCTTCTTTATCGCTGATCATTTTCACTTTTCCGGCGTACTTGCAGCACTGACGGCTGGCCTGGTGGCCGGCAACTACCGATCCTCGGCTGCCATTTCTGATTCTGGCCGGCACGCCTTGGCACCATTTTGGGAGTACGTTGCATTTATCGCCAATTCGCTGATTTTTCTGTTAATCGGCGCGCAAGAGGCGCAGCAGCACTTCAGCGGTTTGTGGTTGCCTGTGTTGGTGGGGATCGTCCTGGTCACGTGCGGCCGTGCGGTTGCGATCTATTCGCTGTGTGCGGCGTTCGCTCGCAGCCGACTGAGAATTCAGAGCAAAGACCAGCACATACTTTTTTGGGGCGGGTTGCGTGGCGCCTTGGCGCTGGCGTTGGCGCTGGCATTACCCGAGGACCTTCCTCATCACGATGCCATTGTCACGATTACGTTTGCTGTTGTGGCTTTTTCAATATTCATACAGGGCCTGACAATCACGCCGCTGCTGCGCAGGTTAGGACAAATACAGGAACATTCCTGACCAGTGAACCGCATGAAAACCTGCCGTGTTGAGCGAACAGGCCGACCGGTACACCGACCTGCTGACGGCGGCATTCCAGGCGTTGGCCAAATCGCCGAAGTCGGCTCCGGCCTGCGATCATATACGTCAGGGCTACCGCCGCCGTAATGTCGAGCGGCATATGATTTACTTAAGCGATAATTGCTGGCCGCAAGTCGTCAAAGCGAAGGCATTAAGGATCGTTTTCATGCTCAATGTTTGGTGATTTCAGCGTCAGCGCGGTTTGGAGCGGACGCAAGATTTTACGATTTGCCTTGCGATGTCGTGTGCGGCGGTGGTTCGGCATCCAGAAGATGCTGTACCGTCTTCTCCAGGGCCGGTAGATGCTGGTGAATTACTTTCCGAACGACAGCCTTGTCCAATACGGCGTAGCCATGAATTAGAATATTGCGGAACGCGATGATCTGCCCGCAGTCGGGAATTTTCGACGCGATGTCCGGCGCGACTTTTGATATTTGCTTCAACGCCTCGCCGATGACTTCGAACTGTCGTTCGACCGCGGACTGCACGAGCACGCTGGCACTGAACGTCTCGAAATTATGTCCGACTACGAACTCACAAATTAGCGACGCGGCCTCATTGACGTCCCAGAGAAACGCAGCGGGTCCAAGTATCCGCGTCAGGTGATCGCCGCCGATGGTATGTTCCGAGACAATGGCGACCGCTTCGTGCGTGGCATCGTCCACGATGACCAGACACTTGATCATTCGACCCGACGCCACTCGGTCAGAGACGAAGTCGGCGGACCAGATCTCGTTGGCGCGGCCAGGACGGATCAGCGGCTGCCGATCAGACATCGGAATCTTCTTGCGGCGCCGGCGCCTGAAATGCAGTTGCTCGAGCCGATAGAGGCGCTCGACGCGCTTGTAGTTGATCAGCTCGCCGGCCTGGCGCAGCTTCAAATGGATCATGCCGACACCGTAGCGCCGGTGACGCTGCGCCAGGGCGACAATGCGCTCTCGAACGGCAACGTTGCGATCTGGCCGTGGTTGGTAACGCAGCGCACTCGCACTCATTCCCACCACCTGCAGGCCGCGCCGTTCCGATAGTCCCTTCGTCTGCATCCACCGCACGAGCTCACGACGCGCTGGGGCGGCTACCATTTTTTTCGTAGCGCTTCACGCGTCACCTCATTCTCGAGCATCGATTCCGCCAGCAGCTTCTTCAGCCGCTTCGCATCCGACACATCCATGCCCCCGTATTTGCCCCGCCACAGGTAATAGCTCGCGTCCGAGAAGCCGTGCTTGCGGCACAGATCCTTAACCGGCACACCCTTGTCAGTTTCCTTCAGGAATCCAATGATCTGTTCTTCCGTAAATTGCTTCTTCACGTCCAGCCTCCTCGCCGGGGTTAGACTCTAAACTGAAGTGCTACTCAAAACAGGGGGGACGTCGCCCCATGCGGATATGTCATGGCATCACATGTTCATCACACTCATCGATCCGGATGGATGCGCGCAGGCTTGCTTGGCGCGAACGACGGGGTGCTGTCAATCTCCGGTCTGATGCTCGGGGTTGCAGCGACGCACGCGACGCCGTCCGGAATCCTTGCAGCGGGAATTGCTGGGATCGTCGCCGGAGCGCTCTCAATGGGGGCCGGCGAGTATGTCTCTGTCAGCTCGCAGGCTGATACCGAACGCGCTGACCTCGACATCGAGCAAAAAGCCATTCAGAACGACTCTGCTGCCGAGCACGCGGAACTTCGCGATATCTACATTAGGCGAGGGTTAGATCCCGAACTTGCCACGCAGGTCTCGCAGCAGCTCATGGCGCATGATGCCCTAGGTGCCCACGCACGGGATGATATAGGCATCACGGAAGCGCTGACAGCTCGGCCGCTGCAAGCCGCCATAATGTCATCGTTCAGCTTCACAATGGGCGGTATCTTTCCACTGATAGCGGGTATGTTGTCTCCTCGGAAAGAGAGCCTCGTCATCGCGGTCGTTTCGTTCGTCCTTCTCGCTGCGCTGGGCGCGCTCGCGGCGCGCGCAGGCGGGGCACCCATTATCCGCGGCGCGGCGCGCGTTCTGATATGGGGCGCTTTGGCGATGGGTGTTACGAGCGCGGTCGGTACCTTGCTCAGCACGCCGCCGTAGCGTTAAGACTAGGATTCGGAGCAGCGGTGCCATCAAGGAACAACTTTTGCGCGCGGTAGCGGCAGTGCACCATCAAAACATTAGGTAGTTGCCACTTCGCTCGAGCGTCACGTTTTAGTCAAACAATACGCTCCGACGATTCGACAAGGATCCCCACCGCCGCCACGAGCACAGTAGCAGTGACGCGGGGCAGCTTCGTATCAAGTGCCGGTCTGTTTTGATCCCGAATGTGCGGTTCGCGAACGTGTGGTGATAAGTATCTTTGACGACGAGTTCCGCGGGCGAGTTGCTTATCGAGGAAATACCCTCACCGACTACGTCGAACATGACTGAACGACATGGATTTTCCAATCACTTACTGCCCCTTGATCTCGGAGATTTTAGGGACCGCCCTGGAGATGGCCGTCAAAATACCGCTCAGGATTTCTCGGGGGCGCGGTGGACACCCGGGTACCGCCACATCGACCGGGATCACATTGGACACGCGGCCGCAACTGGCATAGCTCTCACCAAAGATTCCACCCGTGCAACCGCAGTCGCCGATCGCAACAACGAGCTTCGGATCCGGGGTCGCATCGTAGGTGCGTCGCAGTGGCACCTCCATATTTCTTGAAACGGGTCCCGTAACTAGTAGAAGGTCTGCATGCCGCGGACTTGCTACGAATCGGATGCCGAGCCCTTCAATATTGTAGAGCGGATTATTGAGCGCATGGATCTCCAACTCGCAACCGTTACAGGACCCGGCGTCAATCGCTCGAATGCACAACGCACGACCAAGTACTGCAAGAATCCGCGACTGCAGCGCGTCAGCAACACGCAGCGTGTCGTCACTTGACGGCGGTGGCTCCGTGACGATCCCAATGCGGCCGATTTGGCGTAACGTTTTCAACATAGCTATAGATCGTGGCCGCTGTAGGACAAGTTGAAAGATTTATTGATCAGCGGAAAATCCGGTACGATGTTATCGATGACGGCATGCTCGATCACGGGCCAGTTCTGCCACGACGGATCGTGTGGGTGACACCGCCGAATCATTCCGCTGCCACCCGCTTCCAGCGCAAGAAATACCGGGCCGCGCCATCCCTCGATCATTCCAATACCTAACGCGCCCTCAGTGGGAATGGGAAGTCCCACGTGATTTAAACCGATCGGCAACTGCCGCAGTATCCGCTGCATAAGACGTGTTGATTCAGCAACTTCATCGAATCGCACAGCCACCCGCGCCGCGACATCGCCCTCAGTGCGCATGGCCTTTTGGGGCGTCAGGTCGCCGTAGGGATCGCACGGCAGATCGCAACGCAGGTCAAACGCTTGGCCGCTTGCTCGTCCTGCAAGACCAGTCAGGCCCAATCTCGCCGCCAACGCCGGCGGGACGACCCCGGCGCCCACAAACCGGTCGCGCAATCCTGCGTGTTCATCATAGATCGTACGCAATATTGCCACCTCAGCCACAATCGATTCGATTGACTCGATCAAAGAGAGTGCGCTTGTCGACGACAGATCCACGCGTGTGCCGCCCGGCACAATGAAATCCATGAGATAACGCTGCCCGAGTGCTCGTTCGGTTGCGCGCAATAGGTGTTCTTTGAGCCTGGCGAACTGGGCAAGTCCAAAGGCAAAGCCGGCATCGTTTGCAATCGCACCTATATCACCCAGGTGATTGGCAAGACGCTCTAGTTCCAGCGCGAGTGCCCTTAACCAGATTGCGCGCGCAGGTAAACGCGCCGCGACCATTCCCTCAAGTGCCTGGCAATACGCCCACGAATAGGCGACGGAAGAATCGCCGGAGACGCGGGCTGCCAATCGGTGGCCACTCAGCAATGGGAATTCAGTGAAGCGCCGCTCAATGCCCTTGTGAGCATAGCCCAGCCGTTCCTCGAGTCTGAGAACTTTCTCACCTACCGCTGAAAAACGGAAATGGCCAGGCTCGATGGTCCCCGCGTGCACGGGACCCACTGGAATTTCGTGCACACCGTCGCCCTCCACGGTAACGAAGGCGTAGTCGTCAACGACGGGGATCGCGGGTGATGGCGGCGTATGGGGATCGACTAACGGATGAAAGCTCTCGGGCCAAGCGGCGTGGCGTAACCACGGTCGCATATCCGGGTCGGTAGTAGGCACTCCGGAAAGGTCAGCCACCGCGCGCTGCATGCGGTTTGCAGCGGGGAACCGGAGCTCAATCCCCGGATAGTCGGCCTCCGCTGCTGTCAGAGGTAAGCTCAGCAAGAGCACGCCCGCGTCAGCGATAAATGCAGCGCGCACAATATTCTCGCCATTACCATCGCGGCTCGCCCATAACGCAAGCAGCCGACCATTATCGGCCGCCACGTCTTCGGCCGCCTGACGCCATTCTTGGCGTGTGACCGAGAGGCCGAGGGCTTTCGGAGCACCCACAATTACTCCTCCTCCGTTCGACTCGGATTGCTGGGCCGCGCGATCGAACCATTGTTGCAGAGCCATCTCACTGTCCGCCGATCAAGCGAGCCGCGGCTCGATACCAGTCAGCAAGGTAGGGCGGGATAAAAAAGCCTAACATCAGCACCAAACCGAGGTGCGCAAACACCGGCACGAGGGCGGGCGGGTGCGGTAAACGCTTGGCCGTCGTGTCTCCAAAGACCATCGATTGCACACGACCGAAGATCGCCGCGAACGCCACTCCGAGCGCCAGCAGCAAAATGGGCGTCGCCCAGGGCTGTTGTTTCATGGCGGTCGTCAAAATAAGAAATTCACTCGCAAAGACCCCAAACGGCGGCGTGCCGAGAATGGCAAGCGTACCCATCATCAACCCCCAGCCTACTGTGGGGCTCAAGGTGATGAGGCCGCGAATATTGTCCATGAGCTGCGACCCCGCTTTCTGCGTCGCGTGTCCCACGGCAAAGAAAATCGACGATTTGGTCAGTGAATGTACCGTCATATGCAAGAGCGCCGCGAAGTTTGCCACCGGTCCTCCCATCCCGAACGCGAATGCAATGATGCCCATGTGTTCGATGGAGGAATAGGCGAACAACCGTTTGACATCGCGCTGTCGCCACAGGAAAAACGCTGCGAGTACCACCGAGAGCAACCCAAAACCCATCAACATACGGCCCGGCAGGCTCGACTGCAGCGAGCCCTCGACGAGCACCTTGCAGCGCACGACGGCGTACATGGCCACATTGAGCAGTAGTCCCGATAAAACGGCCGAAATAGGCGTCGGGCCTTCCGCATGCGCATCCGGTAACCAATTGTGCAGCGGTGCAAGACCCACCTTGGTCCCATATCCCACGAGCAGGAACACGAATGCCAAACCGAGAACCGAAGGTTCAAGTTGAGACTTTACGGAATTAAGGTGTGTCCAAAGCAGTGCACTGATGCCCTCGGAGCCCAAGACCTTCTCCGCCGCAAAGTACATGAGTATGGTGCCGAACAAGGCCTGGGAAATGCCTACGCCGCAGAGTATAAAATACTTCCAGCCAGCCTCGAGACTCGCGGGGGTTCGATACAGTGTCACCAGCAGCACGGTGGATAAGGTCGCGGCCTCCATCGCCACCCACATAAGCCCCATGTTGTTGGTCGTGAGGGCGATCAGCATCGTTGCTATGAACATCTGGTACATGCTGTGATACAGGCGTAGTTGTCCGGCGGTTACCCGCCCGTGCTCAGCCTCGATGCGCATGTACGGGCGCGAGAACAATGAAGTGGTTAGACCGACGAACGCCGTCAGCGTCACCAGAAACACGTTAAAGGAATCGACAAAAAATTGCTCGTGTCCGACCGATAAGTTGCCGTGTGCAACGACTCTTGCTGTAAGCGCACATGTCGCGAAGAACGTGACCAATGAAAAGCCCACATTGGCTTCGGGTGCCCAACGCCGACCCCCTAGCACCCCGAGTGTCAGGGCACCCAAGAGCGGGGTGCCGAGAAGAACGATGAACTCCATCTTATTGGTTCTCCTTCAGGGTTTCGAAGTTCTTCAGGTCCAGATTGTCGAATTGTTCCCGAATCTGGAAAAAGAACACACCGAGAACCAGCATCGCCACTAAAACATCGAGCGCAACCCCTAATTCGACGACCATTGGCATGCCGTAGGTCGCGCTCATGGCGCCGAAGAATAGCCCATTCTCCATCGACAAGAATCCGACGACCTGCGACATCGCTTTGCGGCGAGTGATCATGGTGAGGAACGCTATAAAGATCACCGCCACGGCGATGCCAATGGAATTGCGCGTCGCTGTGCTTGCCAGCGCCGAAATCGGTTGCGCCAGTCCAAATGCAAAAATTACGACAAGGACCCCTACCAGCATCGTTGCGGTCATATTGAGCAACGGTTCCGTATCCCAGTAAACGCCGAGGCGGCGAATGAGACGATGCAATAGCCAGGGCAGAAAAATCACTTTAAGTCCGAGCGTCAGTCCCGCGGATACATACAAATTATGATCACCGGTGCGCCAAGCCAGCAATAGGGTGGCGATGCATAACAGAGCCCCTTGCAGCGCGAGCAGATTGACAAGGGTAACGATGCGCCGTTGCGACAGCATGGCGAAGGACAGCAGCAGCAATAGCGCCGCCAGCGTGTTCAAGACCTGCAGATCCCACGGCAATGCAATCATGGTCATGCCCCCAACAACAACCGCACGAGCAGTCCAAGCACTGCAAACAGGAAGGCCGTTGCCAAAAACTCCGGTGCCCGAAACACCCGCAGTTTGGCTGATAGTGTTTCAATCAATGCCAGCGCGGCGCCCGCAACGGTCAGTTTCACGCCCAGCAACATCACCGATAGGGTCAAACCCAACGGGGCGTCGCCAGTGGCAATGCCCCAGGGAATAAACACCGCGAACCCGATGCACGAATAATTGAAGAGTTTCAATGCGGCGGCCCATTCCATGAGCGCCAGGTGACGCGCCGAATATTCCAGAAGCAGCGCCTCGTGAATCATGGTCAATTCAAGGTGCGTGGCGGGATTGTCAACCGGGATACGGGCATTCTCGGCTAGCAGCACCATCGTGAACGCCACCGCGGTAAAGGCCAGACTGGGGTTGAGTGAAAAAGACTGCGCTGACAGACGTTCAGCGATGATCGGCAACGCCGTGGTGGCGCAGGTCAGGGAAACGACGAAAATCACCACCAGCAACGCGGGCTCTGCGAGGAAACCGATCATCATCTCGCGTCGCGCACCCAGCGTGCCAAACGCAGTCCCTACGTCCATCGCGGCCAAGGACAAAAACACGCGCGCAGTCGCCAGCAGTCCAACTAACGCAATCGCATCCGCGGCTCGCGTGATTGGCAGTCGTGTTGCAATCGAAGGAATGACGGCGGCGGCCATCACCATAGCGCCAAAGACCACGTAGGGGGCAAGCCGAAATAACCGCGAAGCGTTCTGCGCGATCACCGCATCCTTGTGGAAAAGCTTCCGGATGCCGCGGTACGGCTGCAGAATGCTGGGAGCAGACTTATTCTGCAACCACGCTCGGCACTGATTCACCCAGCCGAGAAACACGGGCGCCGCAGCGACCGCCATCACGATTCCCAGCACTTGCACAATCCAGTCGAATACTCTCATAGCATGAGCGCCAGCAAGACGACGAGTGTGACGAAGCTGTACAGCAAATAAGTTGCAATGCGGCCCTGCTGCAGCCAGGCCACTTTATCGGCGACTCGACGAATGAGAGGACCCAAAGGCTGATACAAAGCGCGCCAAATGCGATCGCCAATCTCTAAACGATACTTAGGCTTACTGTCGAAGGGGCTGGGCAGCTCTCGAACGATGGCGAACAGGGGTAGGAATAGATGGCGAATCGGTTGACCGAATCCCTCTGCCGTGTCTTGCATGCGGCTATTGAGTCCGCCAAATCCGCAATCCCAAGCGGCGCCTTTACGAATTCGCTGGTGGTAGAAGAGGCGCACATTGAAGATAGCCAACACCACCACCGCGAGGATCACCGCAAAGAAGACCAGTGGCGCGTAGGAGGATTCGCGCTCGGGAATAGGCACGAGTAGCCACCAAGGCGCATTGCTCGCCGGCAGTCCGCCCAAACCGAGCTGCTGAGTGACGATACTAAACTGTGAAATGACAGTCGTTGGGAAGAAACCGAGCAGTACGCAGCCGAGCGCAAGCCACATGAGCCCGAGGCGCTCTACAAATCCGGCATCGTGAGCACGCTGCAAGCCTGTCTCCCTCGGTTGCCCCAGAAATATGACGCCGAAAAATTTGACCATCACATAGCCGGCGAGCGCAGCGGCGAGCGCAAGCAAGGCAGCACCCAGCGGTAGGAGCATGTTGATGAATGGGTGTGGCACCTTGTACGCGAGGAGGAAGGACTGGAGTAAGAGCCATTCCGACACGAATCCATTGAGAGGTGGCAGTCCCGCAATGGCCAGCACACCGACGAGCGTTAGCCACGCAACCCACGGCATTCGATGAATCAGCCCGCCCAGGTGCCCGAGGTTCCGCTCCCCGGTTGCGTGCAATACCGCGCCGGTGCCCAAGAACAACAGGCTCTTCATGAAGGCATGATTCATGGCGTGATACATGACGGCAATCAACGTAAGTGCCGCTGCGGCGGGCATGCCGACGCCCGCGAATACGATCGCAAGCCCCAAGCCGGTAAACATGATACCGATGTTCTCGATGGAGGAATATGCGAGCAGACGTTTCATGTCGGTCTGTACCGCGGCGAAGACAACCCCATACAGTGCGCTGAAGAGCCCGAGAAAAAGCGGCAACAGACCCCACCACCATAGCGGTAGACCCAGTAGATCAAAACTCACTCGAATCATTCCGTACAAGGCCATCTCGAGCATGATGCCGCTCATCAGAGCAGAGACGGGAGAAGGCGCAGCGGGATGTGCCTCCGGCAACCAGACATGCAGGGGCACGAGGCCTGCCTTGGCCCCAAATCCAATCAGCGCAAGACAGAACGCAATTGTCGCCCCATTGGGACCTAAGTGCGCGGCGCGCATCGCATCAAACGTGAAATGCCAGGTACCACCCTGAAGAATTCCAAAGCTCAAGAGAATAGCGATCGCTCCGAGGTGGGCCATCACCAGGTAGAGAAAGCCGGCGTTGCGAATTTCGGGAATTCCATGTTGAGTGGTGACTAGAAAGTATGACGACAGCGCCATGGTCTCCCACGCCAGCATGAATGCGTAGGCGTCATTGGCGAGCAGAACGAAGCCCATGCTGGCGAGGAACAAGTGATATTGCAGACATATGAGTCCCGGCGCAGTGCCTTCACCGCGTCGGAAGTAGCCTGCCGCGAAAATGGAAATGCCGGCGGAGGTCGCGCCGAGCAAAATCAAGAATACACCCGAGAGTGCGTCAAGACGCAGATGCACAGGCAAGTCCGGCAGTCCGATAGGCAAGACGAGTTGTTCGGCGGGGGCAGTAAGACTGGTTGCTGCGACGACTGCCAACGCCGCACCGAAAACGGCGCCCAACGGAAAGAGGGTTCGCGCTACGAAAGCGATACTTAAAGGTCGCACCAAACCTGCGAGTCCCGTTATGCCCCATGCAGTCAGCAGCAATAAACAGAGCGTTAGCGGTGAAGTGGAACCAAAGCTCATAAGAAACTAGTTGCCCACAGGGATAAACCGAAAGCTGCCATTTGCGCGCATGGGTGTTCTATTATAATCTTATGCGTATTGACGTGTCACTTAATGTGAGTCCCGTTTGGCCACCGAAGATCGCACTGCACGGCTTACCATTTTGATTGACCCACGCAAGAAGGAGCTGTTTGAGCGGCTCTGCGCACGGGAGGATCTAACACCCTCGCAGGTCGTGCGGCGCTTAATACGTGATTACATAGAGGCGCGTACCGGTAAACCTTGGGCACCCACTGAGGAGCGCCCGAACGGCGGACGGCGTCGTGCTTCTGTGCGTCGAGCCTAAGTGCGCGTTCGCTCGAAAATGAGCGTCCAAGCGATAAAAGAGAATCCGCTTGCGGCCGCGCCGAGATTGGCTTGTAAGAACTCCGTGGGGTTCGTAAGCGTAATCCTGCAGAATCCTAAACATATGCCGTCCGTTCGCCTTCAAGTCTACGTACATCCGCGTATCTTCAGGACAGAGCTTGCCGGAATGCACGACGGTGTCATGAAGATCCGTATTGCGGCGGCCGCCATGGAGAACGCGGCCGATCTCGCCCTAATAGGTTTCGTTGCGCAGCGTCTCGGGATTGCAAAGCGCCATGTGCGCGTCGTTTCAGGGAGTGATTTCCGAGTATGCGGTTGGGCAATATGAATTGACCATTCGCTATCGGGATCTCTTGCGGCCCGCCGCTGATGTGATCATCGCGAAACGGCTGATCCAATCCGTGGCCAGAAGATTTGGTGTCGAGGCATGCTTCATGGCAGAGCCGTTCGGACGGGAATCCGCTTCCGGTATGCACCTGCATTTGTTCTTGGCGGACGCCACCGGCGAAAACGTATTTGCTGACGACAAGAATGGGCGGCTAAGCATCCCTGATGCTGCAGTCGATCGCGGGCGTGCGCGAAACAATCGGCGACACGATGCTGATTCTCGCGCCGTTCATGAACTCCTGGCGCCGATACGCATCCACGGTCTATTCGCCGACGTGCGACACCTGGGGCATCGAAAACCGCAATGTCGCGATCCGCGTGCCCGCAACCGCCGGTAAAGCGCGGCATTTCGAGCACAGGGTAGCCGGGGTGGATGCCAATCCCTATCTTGTTGCCGCGGTAACGCTTGCCGGCCGGCGCGCTCGATGGAATTGCCGCTGGGAAGGATCCTGGCGCGCCGGTGGAAGGAAACGGCTATCGCGTCGGAGCAGGCGGAAGGTTACCGCGCAGCTGGCTCGCTGCGATAGAGCGCTTCGACAATTCGGCCTTCGTCAAAGGTCCAATGGGCGCACGACCGCATCAGGCCTTCGTCGCGGTAAAGCGCACTGAATGGGAACAATTGGCCCATGAAGTCGCGGAGGCCGAATGGGCATTGTACGGTTTTGTTGTCTGATCGGCCGCGTGTCGCCCATCGTTTCCCACGAAGGTATCCATGCGCATTCGCCTCGGGCAAACGCGTAGGTGGAACCGCCTCCCGGCGCCGTAGAACGGCCGCCCGTAATGTTTGAAAACTCGAATGCGCGCTCACCGCGGCTCGTTTGCCGAAGCTCAGCGCTCCTTGCAGGGAGCCGGGGTTTCGCCGGGTTCCGCTCCCAATCCTTGCGTGAGTTTTGCGTGACCCAGTGCTGCTTCGTTGTGCTTCGTGGTGCTAATTGCAACGGGCGCCACGCGATAAGTTGTTGAAAAGACTTAGACTATCATTTGACTAACGGCACCCATAATGCCGAGGTTGAGGGTTCGAGTCCCTCTCTCACCACCAGTTTACAGCGCGACCAAGATCGCGGTGCGGGCGCTCTCCGAAGGGCTTCGGCAGCAGAGCAAAACCCTGCGGGTGAGGGTCATCAGTCCCGGCCTCACACGCAGTGAACGTCCGTCCCACCGCGCAGGAATGAACATGGTTGGCAGCGTTAGGCCGCGATCGTTGCCGGTAGCAGCCNNCGGCCACGGTGGTAGTCGATAATTCCGGCTTTGTGCAACCGGCCGGCCGCCTCCGTGACGCCCTCACGCCGCACACCCAGCATGTTGGCGATGAGTGTCTGCGTCATCACCAATTCGTTCGAAGCTAGACGATCCAGGCTTAACAACAGCCATCTGCACAATTGTTGGTCGAGTGAATGGTGACGATNNACCCTCTCCAGCGCTCTGGACGAGTGCCCGGCTCGGCGTCGAGCCACCGCCCATGATAAGTGGCATACCGACAACGCCTTCGTGCCCGATGACCGCGATCTCCGCCGAGGCGCCGCTTTTCATCACGTACAAGAGCGAAACAATAGACGTGGTTGGAAAGTACATATGCGTCATTTCGCAACCCGACTCGTAAATCACCGCGCCGAGAGGCATGTCCGCCGGTTCAAAATACGGCAGCCAACGGGCGAGTTCCGCCTCCGGTAGAGCCGCAATCAATTGGTTGTGAAAGGCGTCGCTTAAAATCAACGTTGCTCATCGCTTCCATGCTTAATGACATGGTCCTGCATATACCCCGATGTCCAGAATATGTCAAATCTCCAAGATGCAAATGACCAAGTCATATCGGCGCCGGCGAGCCGCTATTCAAGGTAAGTGCGAGGTACCTTATTAAGGTCGGGCTTCTGCAAGCCAGCATAGATACAGGCCCAAGCTTGATGATCGAATAGCGTGGCGCGCCGACGGTGCACTTACTGGTGTACCTATCTATGAGCGCTTTTACACCAACTCCCGACGGGTCATTGAGGCGTGGAAAAAGAACATGTATCGATACGCGCACTCGCAGGCGGAATTGGCGAGCACGATTGTAGGATCGCACTCACAAAAGTTTACGGCGCCCGTTAGTTGTTGTTTTTCACGGATAAATCAAATATGGCCTAATACTAGCAGATAGTGTGATCAATCGAATGCAGCGGGCGTGAGGCGCATCTGATCGATCGAGTTGCGCCTGTGCGGCGGAGGACAAATCACCCCGCATCAGGATCATCGAAGCAACTCGAATAGACTGAAGAGCTGAGTGCCCAGTCGGCAAGGCTATTACTGACCAAGGAACGCGATGATTGACGCTTCGACCGATCCAAGGCACAACCAGTTGCTTGCTGCGTTGCCTGAGGAGCAGCTTCAGCGCTGGCTGCCGCAACTGGAGCACGTGCAAATGCCGCTGGGACAAGTGCTGTATGAACCTGGCAGCATTTTGAGCCATGTCTACTTTCCGACTACCGCGATTATCTCGCTCCTCTACGTAATGCAGAATGGCGAATCGGCGGAGATCGCCGTCGTCGGAAATGAAGGAGTCGTCGGCGTCTCGCTTTTCATGGGGGGCAACTCTACCTCCAGCCGCGCGCTGGTGCAAAGTGCGGGCGATGGCTTTCGATTGACAGCGCAATTGATGAAAGAGGAATTTTATCGAGCCGGTCCAGTGCTGCACCTGCTGCTTCGCTACACGCAAGCGCTTATCACGCAAATGGTACAAACAGCAGCATGCAATCGACACCATTCGCTTGACCAGCAGCTATGTCGCTGGCTGTTGCTAAGCCTGGATCGGTTACAGGGTACGGAAATGGTGATGACGCAGCAACTGATTGCCAACATGCTTGGGGTACCCCGGGAAGGCGCGACCGAAGGCGCACTCAAATTACAGAAGGCCGGCCTGATCCACTACACGCGCGGCCGGATTCAGGTGCTGGATCGCGCAGCACTAGAGAAGCGCACGTGCGAGTGTTACGCGGTCGTCAAGAAAGAGTACGACCGGCTGCTTCCGGATAAGTTAGCTGCATAAGGCCGCATTGAGTCTCGTCGTATTAATACGATGCACTCGGTACGCTTTCAGGAGATTGCTTCAGTAAGACGGCGCGTGGCGTCGATGCGGTCTGACGCAACGCCAGTGGACAATACCATCGAATGAATGCCCAACTAATCCCCGTACCCGAAGAACGACAATCGCAGCGCGAACGACGCGTGCCCCGGCACATTGGCTTCATTCCGGATGGCAATCGGCGATGGGCGCTGCAACACGGGCTTGCTACGGAGCAGGGCTACGCGAGCGGCATTGCGCCCGGGGTGGCACTATTCGAAGCATGCAAGGTGCTTGGTATCGAGGAGGTTTCGGTGTTCGGATCCACTCAGGACAACACGCGGCGACCAACTGTACAGGCCCAACAGTTTCGTGCCTCTTGTGTCGTCTTCGCCCAGGAAATCTCTCGGCGCGGCGCCGCCTTGCTGGTATTAGGCGACGAGCGGTCCACGCAGTTTCCTGTCGAACTCGCGGGGTTTCGAACCCGGCAGGGAAAGGGCATTAAAGTTAATTTCCTCGTGAACTATGGCTGGGAGTGGGATCTCGATGGCCTCAAGGAAGGCGGACTGCGATCGGCCGACGTCTCCCGTCTCGATCTGAAAGTACGATGGGGCGGCGGCCGGCGGTTGAGCGGCTTTTTGCCGGTGCAGTCAGTCTACGCCGACATTTTCGTGCTAGACGCGCTATGGCCCGACTTCGAGCCGCAGCATCTTGACACTGCGCTGGCTTGGCTGGGCCAACAAGACCGGACGCTGGGAGGGTAAAGACAGAGAGTGACCGGGTGTTGTCCTGCGTCGGCGTAGATTCCGTCGACCGCGACACACTTGTGCCCTAACGATCTTGAGATGACCACCCGTGAGGCAAGCGGGGCATTTCATCCTGTGCGAATGATGTTCCGCAGCCGATCCTTTGGTAGGCGAGGCCGCGCGTGCAGGAGAGGACTGGTTCTTGCTGACACGCCTACAGGCCTGAATTCGCGATCCGGAATTTTACATATGCCAGAGATGGTTCAATAATCATTTTGCGGCAATTCTGAAGTCACCCTTACGGGTCATTCAGTGTCTGTGTGGACTGAATAGACGAAGGCGCTGACAATCGCGACATTTGTCGGGTAGGCCACAATCAACGACGTCCGCATTCGTGCCTTTCCGAACACCCAAAACAGATGGGTATATAATTTAGCCAGCGCGCCTTGCAATTTTATCCCAACGTTCGTTCTAGAAGCCAAGCGCGCCTAGGATTTTCGTGATCGCCATTTTCGCCGATCATAAGAAGAACCGCCTCCTCGCTGCGCTGCCGGAGGCCGAGTGGCAGCGTTGGCTACCGCAACTGGAGTTGGTCGAGATGCCCCTCGGCGAGGTGTTGTACGAGTCGGGAGGCACATTAAGTCACGTGTACTTTCCGACTACCGCGATCGTGTCGCTCCTGTACGTAATGGAAAATGGCGCTTCGGCCGAAATTGCCGTGGTCGGCAACGAGGGGCTTGTGGGGGTATC
>PKXS01000100.1 GCA_003132425.1 Gammaproteobacteria bacterium
GGCGGTGGCGGCGGGCGCCTGTATCGTCAACGATGTCTATGCCTTGCGAGCGGCCGGCGCGCGTGAGTGGGCCGCCGGGGCGGCGGTGGGGGTATGCTTGGTGCATATGCAGGGCGAGCCTCGTACGATGCAGGAGAATCCTCAGTACAGCGATGTGGTGGCCGAAGTGGCGGCGTTTCTTGCGCGCGAAAGAGATGCATGCATCGCCGCCGGCATTGCGCGCGATGCGATCGCGCTGGATCCGGGAATCGGCTTCGGCAAGGGACCGGAACACAACTTGACTCTGCTGCGGAATTTGTCGCGGTTCNNCGGTTCGCGGGGCTTGGGGCACCGCTCACCGTCGGCGTGTCGCGAAAGAGCTTGATCGGCCGAATTCTCGGCCGCCCCGTGGATGGGCGGCTATACGGCGGTCTGGGGCTGGCGGCGCTGGCGGTCGGCATGGGCGCCCGGATCGTTCGTACGCACGATGTCGCGCCCACGATCGATGCCATACGAATGGTCGGTGCGGTAATGCAAGGAACGGCGATTTGAGCGGAAAATACTTCGGCACCGATGGCGTTCGCGGCCGCGTGGGGCAGGCGCCGATGACGGTGGATGTGGCCTTGCGCCTCGCGAGCGCGGCGGCGCGCGTGCTCGCGCCGCGCGGCGGGCGAGTGCTGATCGGCAAGGACACTCGGGTGTCGGGTTATATGTTCGAGTCGGCACTGGAAGCAGGATTCGTCGCCGCCGGCGTCGATGTCATGCTGATCGGTCCGTTGCCGACGCCGGGCATCGCCTACATGACGCAACGCCTGGCCTGCAGCTTCGGCGTCGTCATCAGCGCGTCACACAATGAGTACGAAGACAATGGCATCAAGTTTTTCGATGCCACAGGGAGCAAGTTGTCCGATGGGGTCGAGAGTCAAATCGAGCGTTTGATCGATGGGCTAGTCGTGACGCAGGAGTCGCGGCACTTGGGCAAGGCGATTCGCATCGATCGGAGCCGCGTTCAATATCAAGAATTCTGTGCATCGACGATACCGGCCGGAATGAATCTGCAGGGCTTCAAAATCGTCATCGATTGCGCGAACGGCGCCGGATATAAGGTGGCGCCGCGGGTTCTGGCCGATCTTGGCGCTGAAATCGTGCCCATTGGCTGCTCGCCGAACGGCCGCAACATCAATGATGGCTGCGGTTCGACTGCGCCCGAGCTGCTGCAATTGACGGTATCCGGGGTCCGCGCTCAGGTCGGCCTGGCGCTCGACGGAGACGGCGATCGGGTGGTGATGGTCGATGAGCTCGGGCGCTGCGTGGATGGCGATCAATTGCTGTACATCTTGGCCACGGCGCGCCATGCGCGCGGCGAATTGAAGGGTCCGGTTGTCGGCACCGTGATGAGCAACCTGGGCCTGGAGCACGCATTCGCCGAGCGCGGCATCGAATTTTGCCGCGCTCAGGTCGGCGATCGTCACGTATTGGCGATGCTGAACGAGGTTGGCGGGACCTTGGGCGGGGAGACGTCGGGCCACATTCTATGCTTGGACAAGACCACGACGGGCGACGGGCTCATCAGCGCATTGCAGGTGCTCGCCGTGATGAAGCACACGGGAACCGGCCTGGCAGAGCTCAGTGCCGCCATGCAGAAGTATCCGCAAGTGCTGCTCAATGTGCGCGTGGCAAGGCGTTTCGACCCGATGACCGATCCTAAGGTGATTGAAATTGCCGGCGACGTGGAACGGCGCTTCAACGGCCGCGGACGCATCGTCCTGCGCGCTTCCGGCACCGAGCCGGTGATTCGGGTCATGGTCGAGGGGTATGACGCCGCACTGGTCAAGCAAGGTGCCCGGGATATTGCCGCGGTAGTCGAGGCCGTCGCGAAGCGCCAATAGGGCGGCGCACGCCGGACTTGCAGTTGCCGGTGCGCGAGGCTAATCTTCGCCGCCTTTCCGACAGGGCCGATGCCCTAAGGTTGCCTATGCGTCGTCCGGTGGTGGCGGGTAATTGGAAAATGCACGGATCGCGGCGCGCCAATAAGGCGTTGCTGGCTGAGCTGGAGTTGCAGCTGCCGCCGCAGTGGCCGATCGATGTCGTGGTGTTTCCGCCCTACGTGTATTTGGCGGATGCGGTCCGCTTGTTGGCGGAGAGCTCATTGGCAGTCGGCGCGCAGGATGTGTGCGCGGAGCCCGACGGAGCGTTCACGGGGCAGGTCGGCGCCGCGATGCTCAAAGACGTCGGCTGCTGTTACGTGATCGTAGGTCACTCCGAACGGCGGCGCCTGTATCACGAAGATGACGCGCTGGTGGCGCGCAAATTTGCGGCGGCGCTGGGCGCTGGGCTCACTCCGGTGCTGTGTCTGGGGGAGTCCTTGGCCGAGCGCGACGCGCACAAGACCGAGGCGGTGGTGGCACGGCAGCTCGACGCGGTAATCGCCATGAACGGAATCGCAAGTTTTTCCGACGCCATTCTGGCCTACGAACCGGTTTGGGCGATCGGCACCGGCCGCACGGCATCGCCGGATCAAGCGCAGGCGGTGCATGCCTTCCTGCGCAGTCGGGTGGAGGCGCAAGATGCTAATATAGCGCGCCATTTGCGGGTCCTGTACGGCGGCAGCGTCAAGGGCGGCAACGCGGCGGAGCTATTCTCGATGCCCGACGTGGACGGGGGATTGGTGGGCGGCGCGTCGTTGAGCGCCGACGAGTTTCAGCAGATTTGCGCGGCAGCGGCCGTACGTCATTGAGAGATTTCTTATGTTGCGTGGTTTCATTCTCGTAGTACATATATTGCTGGCGTTTATGATCATCGGTCTCGTGCTCCTGCAGCGTGGCAAGGGGGCGGAGGCGGGAGCCGGGTTCGGCGCAGGCGCATCGGGCACGGTGTTTGGCGCGCGCGGCACCAGCACTTTGTTTTCAAAGTTGACCGCGGTGTTTGCGGCGCTGTTTTTTGCGACCAGCCTGTCGCTTGCCTACCTTGGCACCCGGTCGACCGGCGAGCCGAGTACAGTGTTGGAGCGCGCAGCCCAAGCGGCGACCACTGCGCCGCCGGCGCCGCCGGCCGCTCCCGTAAAGAAGTGATTTGAGTTCAAGAGTGACAAGAGCCGACGTGGCGAAATTGGTAGACGCGCTAGTTTGAGGGGCTAGTGGGGCAACCTGTGCCGGTTCGACTCCGGCCGTCGGCACCATCACGCCACATGATCTCGATTGTTCATGTGGCTCCAAGGCTTTGGGCCGATCGTTACGCAACGCGCCCTTGCCTGATATAATAATCGGCAATACAGATAGTTAGTCAATGACGCCGATGATGTTGCGACAGTACTTGCCAATATTGATATTTTTGGGCTTGGGCACCGTGCTTGGCGTCGCGCTGTTCACGATCGGCTGGATCGCCGGCCCGCGCCGTCCGGACGCCGAGAAACTGTCGCCCTACGAATGCGGATTTGAGGCGTTCGAGGACTCGCGCATGCGTTTCGACGTGCGCTATTACTTGGTGGCGATCATATTCATCGTCTTCGNNCTGTCGCGATCATCTTCATCGTGTTCGATCTCGAGATCGCGTTCTTTTTCCCATGGGCGGTCTCGTTGCAGGCGATCGGAACATTCGGGCTGGTTGCCATGTTGATATTTGCCTTGGTTCTGGTGGTCGCGCTGGCGTACGACTACAAGAAAGGGGCGCTTGAATGGGACTAGAAGCGGTGTCGGCCGACCCCAGCACCGTGCGAGGCTTCGAAGTCACCACAGTCGACAAGCTCATCAACTGGGCGCGCACAGGATCGTTGTGGCCGATGACTTTCGGTCTGGCCTGTTGCGCCGTCGAGATGATGCATGCCGGAGCGGCGCGCTATGACCTCGATCGGTTCGGTATCGTGTTTCGTCCAAGCCCCCGGCAATCCGACGTCATGATCGTGGCCGGTACTCTTGTGAACAAAATGGCGCCGGCGCTGCGCAAGGTCTATGACCAGATGGCGGAGCCACGTTGGGTGATTTCCATGGGATCGTGCGCGAACGGCGGCGGTTACTACCACTATTCCTATGCCGTGGTACGCGGCTGTGATCGTATCGTGCCGGTAGACGTTTATGTTCCGGGCTGCCCGCCGACCGCGGAGGCCCTGCTCTACGGCATCATCCAGCTGCAAAACAAGATCAGGCGCAACAAGGCCATTATACGATGACCGACGACGCCGGCACGGCAGGCGCCGTGAGCCATCGCCTTGAAGAATTAAGCTTGGCCGTCGCGCGAGCGCTGCCCGACACATTGTCGGCGACTACCGGCTACGCCGGCGAGTTGACCTACGAGGTCGCTGCCGATCGGTTGTTGGAGGCGGCGGTCCGGCTTCGGGACGGCGACTCCCTCAAGTTCGAGATGTGCATGGACGTGTGCGGCGTCGATTACCTGGAATATGGCCGCGCCGAATGGAAGACGCAGGATGCCACTGCGTCGGGTTTCAGCCGTGGTGTGTCGCGCTTCGCTGCGCCGGACGGCACTCGAGCCGAAACGCTTGCCTCCGGACGCCGCTTCGCCGTCGTGTACCACCTATTGTCCGTTTCGCTCAATCAGCGTCTGCGCTTGCGGGTTTTTTGCACGGACGATACACAGCCCATGGTGGATTCGGTCACCGGCATTTGGGCATCGGCCGACTGGTTCGAGCGCGAGACCTTCGACTTGTTCGGCATTCTGTTCAAGGGTCACCCGGATCTCCGCCGCTTGCTCACTGACTACGGCTTCATCGGCCATCCCTTCCGCAAGGATTTCCCGCTGTCGGGCAACGTCGAGGTGCGCTATGACCCGGAGAAGGGTCGCGTGGTGTACCAACCCGTCAGCATCGATCCCCGCGTCCTGGTGCCGAAAGTGATTCGCCACGACAACCGCTACGACCCGGCCCTTACCAACGCACCGCCCGGCAAACTCGATGCCTGAGCTTCGCAACTTCACCATGAACTTTGGTCCTCAGCACCCGGCGGCGCATGGCGTGTTGCGCTTGGTGCTGGAAATGGACGGCGAAGTGATTCAAAAGGCCGACCCGCACATCGGGCTATTGCATCGCGGGACGGAGAAGCTGGCCGAAAGCAAGCCGTTCAATCAATCCATCGGCTACATGGATAGATTGGATTACGTGTCGATGATGTGCAACGAGCATGCCTATGTGATGGCCATCGAAAGGCTCTTAGGATTGGCGCCGCCGCTGCGGGCGCAATACATCCGCGTGATGTTCGATGAGATCACGCGGATCCTCAACCACCTGATGTGGTTGGGCGCGCACGCCCTCGATATCGGCGCCATGACGGTGTTTCTCTATTGTTTCCGCGAACGCGAAGATCTGATGGACTGTTATGAGGCAGTGTCCGGGACGCGCATGCATGCGACCTACTACCGCCCGGGGGGCGTCTATCGCGATCTGCCGGAGGTCATGCCGCAGTATCAGTATTCGCAATGGCGCAGCAAGAAAGACGTCGATCGCCTCAATGAACGGCGCGGCGGCGGGTTGCTGGATTTCATCGCGGATTTCACGCGGCGCTTTCCGGCATGCATCGATGACTACGAAACCCTGCTCACCGATAATCGAATTTGGAAGCAGCGCACCGTGAACATCGGCGTGGTGAGCCCGGAGCGCGCTCTGCAGCTCGGCTTTTCCGGCCCCATGCTGCGAGGTTCCGGGGTCGAGTGGGACTTGCGCAGGAAGCAGCCCTATGACGTTTACGATCGCATCGACTTCGATATCCCGGTGGGAGTAAACGGCGATTGCTACGATCGCTACTTGGTGCGCGTCGAGGAATTGCGCCAGTCGACTCGCATTGTCGAGCAGTGCGTAAAGTGGCTGAAGGAAAATCCAGGACCGGTCATGATCGACGATCGCAAAGTGCGCCCGCCGCGGCGCGAAGAAATGAAAGGCGACATGGAGTCGTTGATCCATCATTTCAAACTGATGACCGAGGGATATTGTGTGCCGGAAGGCGAGGTATACGCTGCGGTCGAGGCGCCCAAGGGCGAACTCGGCGTTTACTTGGTGTCGGACGGAGCGAACAAGCCGTATCGCCTGAAAGTGCGCGCACCGGGATTCGCGCATCTCGCCGCGCTCAACGAAATGGTGCAGGGGCATATGTTGGCGGACGTGGTGGCGGTGATCGGCACCCAGGACATCGTGTTCGGCGAGGTCGACCGATGAGCGTGCAATTGTCGGCGCACGTGCGCGAGGAAATCGACCGCTGGGTGGCGAAGTTTCCGCCCGATCGCAAGCGTTCCGCGGTGATTTCCGCCTTGCATGCCGCACAGCACGAAAACAACGGATTCTTGACGGCCCCGATCATGGATGCGGTCGCCGCCTATCTGGCGCTTGCGCCCATTCAGGTGTACGAGATCGCGACATTTTATTCGATGTTCGAAACGAAGCCCGTGGGCCGGCATCACGTGTCCGTTTGCACGAATATCTCCTGCATGCTGCGCGGTTCGCAGGAGGTGGTCGACCATGTCGAGAAAAAGCTCGGCATTAAAATGGGCGAAAGTACCGCGGACGGCCGCATCTATCTGAAGTGCGAGGAAGAATGTCTCGCAGCCTGCACCGGCGCGCCGATGATGATGGTCGATCATGTCTACCACGAGCACTTGACGCCGCAGAACATCGATCGAATCCTGGATGAATTGACATGAATTACGAACAGAATCTGGTGTTGTTCGAAGCGCTCGAGCACGAGCGGCCCTGGACGCTCGAAGGCTACCGGCAATTCGGCGGCTACCAGGCCTGGGAGAAAATCCTGCGCGAGAAGACCCCGCGCGAGAAGATCATCGAGGAAGTCAAAGCCTCGGGACTTCGCGGCAGAGGCGGCGCGGCATTCCCGACCGGCGTGAAGTGGGGCTTCATGCCGCGCAGCTCCCCGGTTCAGAAATACGCCGTCTGCAATTCCGACGAATCGGAACCCGGGACCTGCCACGACCGCGACATTCTGCGTTATAACCCGCATTCCGTGATCGAAGGGATGGCGATCGGCGGTTACGCCATGACCGCCACGGTCGGCTATAACTACATTCGAGGCGAATTCCTCGCCGAGCCCATCCCGCGCTTCGAGGCGGCCCTGGAAGAGGCCTACGCCGCGGGGCTGCTTGGCAAGAATATCTTAGGGTCCGGCGTCGATTTCGATCTGCACATGTTTATCGGCGCCGGCGCCTATATTTGCGGCGAGGAAACCGCCTTGCTGGAGTCCCTCGAGGGTAAACCCGGCAAACCGCGCTTCAAACCGCCGTTTCCCGCCAATTTCGGATTGTTCGGCAAGCCGACCACGATCAACAACACCCAAAGCTTTGCCTCGGTACCGACCATCATGCGCAAGGGCGCCGCTTGGTTCGCAGGTCTGGGGCCGGCCAACTCCGGCGGCACGGTGATTTTCTCCATGTCGGGTCATGTGGCGAAGCCCTGTAATCTGGAGTTGCCGCTGGGAATTCCCTTTGCCGAACTGCTGGCGCTTGCCGGCGGCGTATGGAAGAACAGGAAGCTCAAGGCCGTGATTCCCGGCGGATCGTCCTGCCCGGTCGTTCCCGGCAATGTGATGCTGGCGACCAATATGGATTACGACTCGGTCAAGAAGGCCGGTTCATCAATCGGCACCGGCGCCGTGATCGTGATGGATGAAACCACCTGCATGGTGCGCGNNGCGCATCTCGCGCTTCTACATGGCGGAGTCCTGCGGCCAATGCACGCCCTGCCGCGAAGGCACCGGGTGGCTGGACCGGATGCTGAAACGCATCATCGCAGGCCAAGGCCGCAGTGAGGATCTCGGTCTATTGATGGATGTCGCCAATCGGATCGAAGGGCACACGATTTGCGCGCTGGGCGATGCGGCAGCGTGGCCGGTGCAGAGTTTCTTGAAGCACTTTCTTCCCGAGTTTCAATACATGATAGAGCACAAGGGCCGCTCGATCGTCGAAGGCCAGCCGGCCGTGGCCGCATAAGGGCAGACATGAGCGACGATTCGGTCAATATCGAAGTCAATGGGGTGGCGCTGAAGGCCCGCAAGGGTCAAATGATCATGCAGGTCACAGATCCGGCGGATATCTACATTCCGCGTTTCTGCTATCACGACAAATTGACGGTCGCCGCCAATTGCCGCATGTGCTTGGTCGAGGTCGAAAAGGCGCCGAAGCCGCTGCCGGCATGCGCCACGCCGGTCACCGAAGGCATGAAGGTATTCACCAAATCGCCGAAAGCCGTTGCCGCGCAGAAGGCGACGATGGAATTCCTGCTGATCAATCACCCGCTCGACTGCCCGATCTGCGATCAGGGCGGGGAGTGCGAATTGCAGGACCTCGCATTGGGATACGGTCGCGATATCTCGCGCTTCGCGGAGCGCAAGCGGGTCGTCAAGGATAAGAACCTGGGGCCGCTGATCTCGACCGACATGACGCGCTGTATTCACTGCACTCGCTGTATTCGATTCGGAGACGAAATCCAGGGCTTTCCGCAGCTCGGTACGACGGGTCGCGGCGAGAACATGGAGATCGGCACCTACATCGAGCAAAGCATCGATCACGAGCTGTCGGCGAATATCATCGATTTGTGCCCCGTGGGCGCGCTCAACAATAAGCCGTTCCGTTATCACGCCCGGTCGTGGGAGATGACGCAGCAGGCGTTGGTGTCGCCCCACGACGCCTTCGGCACGAATCTCTACGCGCACGTGCTGCGCGGAAAGGTGATGCGCATGGTGCCGCGCGAGAACGAGCAGATCAATGAAACTTGGATTGCCGATCGGGATCGTTTTGGCTTCGAAGGCATCTATTCGGCCGACCGCGCGATCGATCCGATGGTGCGGATTAACGGCAATTTGCTAGCGGTCGATTGGGAAGTGGCGCTGAACGCCGCCGCTGAGGGCGTGCAGAAGGCAACATCGGCGCACGGCGCTGCGGCCGTGGGGTTCTTGACCTCGCCGCTGGCAACGCTCGAGGAGATGTACCTGCTCGCGCAAATCGCGCGCGGCATCGGCAGCGGCAATATCGATCATCGCCTGCGGCAACTCGATTTTCGCGGCCAGGAAAGCGACGGCGCGTATCCAAACCTCGGTCTGAAGATCGCCGATACCGAGCGTCTCGAAGGGCTGCTCGTCGTAGGCGCGGATTTACGGCACGAAATGCCGTTATTGGCGCACCGAATTCGCAAGGCTGCGGTGAAGGGCGGGGCCAAGGTGGCGTTCCTCAATCCGCGCCGGTTTGAGTATATGTTCCCCGTCGCATCCTACGATGTGGCGAAAAGCGACATGATCGGGGAGCTTGCCGCCGTGGTGCGTGCCGCGGCCGCGGCCGCGCACCAGCCGATACCGCAGGGCGTGCCGGCTGCCGAGGTCACCGACGCGCATCGGTCGCTCGCGAGCGCACTGATGCATGGCGCGCGGCGCGCGGTCATTCTTGGCTGCCTCGCGCAACGCCACCCGGAGTACTGCGCCATCAAGGCGCTCTCGGCCATTTTGGCGAATCTTTGCGGCGCAAGCCTCGGGCTGATTACCGAAGGCGCCAATGCCGCGGGCGCATATCTTGCGGGGGCGGTCCCGCATCGCGAGCCGGGCGGCGCGCCGTCGGCCGCCGCGGGGCTGTCGGCCCGCGCCATGCTGGAGTCGCCGCTCAAGGCGTATGTATTGTTCGGCGGCATCGATCCGGCCAATGATTTAAGCGCTGCGACTGATGCGCTGGGATCCGCAGATCTGGTCGTCGCGGTATCGACTCATCTGCCCGACAGTCTGCGCGCGGTAGCGCATGTGGTGTTACCCATCGGTTCGTTCGCCGAGACCCCGGGAACGTACGTCAATGCCGAGGGGCGCTGGCAAAGCTGGGCAGGCGCCGCGAAACTGCTTGGGAACAGCCGGCCGGGCTGGAAAGTGCTGCGCGTGCTCGCAAATTTGCTGAACGTGCGCGGCGTCGACTACGTCACCTGCGAGGAAATCCGTGAAGCGCTTAAAGTCGTTTGCGGCGACCGCATCGCCCCGCCCGGCGGCGGTCTCGCGGCCGCCGCGACCGTTGCAGTCCCCAAGGGCGAGACACCGGCCGGACCGTGGCTGGATATACCGCCGTACCAGGGCGACGTCTTGGTGCGCGGCTCCGAGGCATTAGCCAAGACCAAGGACGGGCGCGCGGCTCGCGCCGTGCTCTGAATCATGTGGGAGTGGGAACCCATACGCGATTGGCTGTCGGGCTTGATCACCCCGTACTGGTCCAGTCCCGTGCTGATCGCCGTGCAAACGTTGATTGTCATGGTATGCATCATTCTGACCATGGCGTTCTACACGCTGGCCGAGCGCAAGGTGATCGGTTGGATCCAATCACGCCGCGGACCGAACCGCGTCAATCTGTTCTGGGTGCCGGGCCTCGGCCAGCCGTTCGCGGATGTGATCAAGCTCATGTTCAAGGAAATCCTGATCCCGGCCGATGCCAGCGGGTTTCTGTTCCGGCTGGCGCCATTCCTGGCCTTGGTGCCGTCGCTGGCGATTTGGGCGGTCATCCCGTTCTCGCCCGAGCACGCCTTCGCCAATATCGATGCGGGGCTGCTGTATATATTGGCGCTGACTTCGATGGGAGTGTACGGAATCATCCTCGCCGGCTGGGCGTCCAACTCAAAATACGCCTTCTTGGGTGCAATGCGCTCGGCGGCGCAAATCGTCGCCTATGAAATCGCCATGGGGTTTGCCATGGTCGGCGTCTTGATGGCGGCGGGCAGCCTCAATGTCGGCGTCATTATTCAGGCGCAACATGGTTTGTTCGGCTGGAACTGGACCTGGTTGTTCCCGTTGGCTCTGGTGTACTTCATCTCGGGCGTCGCCGAAACCAATCGCGCGCCGTTCGACGTCGCCGAAGGTGAATCGGAAATCGTCGCGGGCTTTCACGTGGATTATTCGGGCATGGCGTTTGCGCTGTTCTTCATCGCCGAATACGTCAACATGATTCTGATATCGGCGTTGACCGTCATTTTCTTCTTCGGCGGCTGGCTGTCGCCGTTCGATGGGTGGTTGCCGGACGGCTCGTGGCTGGCGGCGCCCGGTTTTTTCTGGTTCGGTCTGAAGACGCTTTTCCCTATGTTCACTTTTCTGTGGTTGCGCGCGACTTTTCCACGCTACCGCTACGATCAAATCATGCGCTTGGGCTGGAAGGCCTTGATTCCGGTCACGCTGGTCTGGCTATTGGTTGAAGGGGTCATGGTGTATTTCCATGTGGGTCCGTGGAAGGGGCATCTCTAATGCGCGGCATTCGCAGTTTCCTCAAGACGTTCTTGCTCTGGGAGCTACTCGAGGGGTTATGGGTGACTTTAAAGGGCCTGTTCCGCACCAAGATAACGTTGAACTACCCGGAAGAAAAGACTCCGCAGAGTGCGCGCTTTCGCGGCTTGCATGCCTTGCGCCGCTATCCCAACGGCGAGGAGCGATGCATTGCCTGCAAGCTCTGCGAGGCGGTCTGCCCGGCGCTTGCCATCACCATCGAATCCGATGTGGGCAGCGACGGCACGCGCCGCACGACGCGTTACGACATCGATTTGTTCAAGTGCATTTATTGCGGTTTCTGCGAGGAGGCGTGCCCGGTCGATGCCATAGTCGAAACGCGATTGTACGAGTATCACATGGAGAATCGCGGCGAGAACATCATGAGCAAGGACAAGCTGCTCGGAATCGGCGAGCGCTATGAAGCCATGATCGCCGCCGATAGGGTCGCCGACGCGCGGTATCGTTGATGTTCCCAACGATTCTCTTTTTCGTATTTGCCGCGGTTCTGGTGTGCGCCGCGCTCGGAGTGATTCTGGCGCGCAACCCGGTGCATTGCGCATTGCTCTTGGTGCTGTGCTTTTTCACCAGCGCCGTCATCTGGTTGCTGCTCGACGCCGAGTTCTTGGGAATCGTGCTGGTGCTGGTCTATGTGGGCGCGGTGATGGTGCTGTTCTTGTTCGTCGTCATGATGCTCGATATCAACGTCGAGGAATTTCGCAAGGGACTGGCGGGTTACTGGCCGCTGGCGGTTGCGGTCGCCGGTTTCGTGGTGTTCGCGATCGTCAATGTGATCGTGGTGAGACACTTGGGCGGAATGGATCTTAAGGTGGCGCCGGCACTGCCCGCGGATTACTCCAACACCCGCACTTTGGGCATCGCCTTATTCACCCGCTACGCATACCCCGCGCAGATCGCCGCGGTCATTTTGCTGGTAGCGAGCGTGGCGGCGATCGTGTTGACGCTTCGCCGGCGCACCGGCGGCAAGCTTCAAGACATCTCAAAGCAGGTGTCGGTGCGCGCGAAGGATCGAGTCCGAATCGTCAAGATGGCCTCGGAGAAGCGGCCATGATTACGCTCACGCATGTGCTCACCCTGTCCGGCATCCTGTTCGCGATCGCAGTGGCGGGGGTGTTCCTGAATCGAAAGAACATTATCGTGCTGCTGATGTGCATCGAACTCATGCTACTGGCGGTGAATTTCAATTTCGTCGCTTTCTCGCGATTCTTGGGCGACATCAGCGGCCAGATATTCGTGTTCTTCATTTTGACGGTTGCGGCGGCCGAGTCGGCGATCGGCCTTGCGATACTGGTGGTGCTGTTCCGAGAGCGCCGCAGTATCGACGTCGAAGATCTCGATACGCTGCAAGGCTGAGAGGTAAGAAGAAAAATGCAGTTGATTTATTTGACGATTGCGCTGGCGCCTCTGGCGGCGGCTGTCGTTGCCGGGCTGTTCGGGCGGGTCATCGGGAGGACCGGGGCGCACAGCATCACCATCCTGGCAGTAGGAGTCTCCTGCGTCCTGTCGTTCTACGTGCTGTACGAACAATTGTTCGGCGGAATGGCGCCCTTCGACGGCGCGATCTACACGTGGTTGGTCAGCGACGGGCTGCGCATGGAGGTCGGTTTTCTGATCGATCATTTGTCCGCCATGATGATGGTGGTGGTCACATTCGTGTCCTTGATGGTGCATATCTACACGATCGGCTACATGGCCGACGATCCGGGGTACCAGCGATTCTTTAGCTATATCTCGCTGTTCACGTTCTCGATGCTGATGTTGGTGATGTCGAACAATTTTATGCAGCTGTTCTTCGGCTGGGAAGCCGTGGGCCTGGTGTCGTACCTGCTCATTGGTTTCTGGTACACACGTCCGACCGCCATTTTTGCAAATCTCAAGGCCTTCTTGGTCAATCGTGTGGGCGATTTCGGCTTCGTGCTGGGAATTGCGGCGATCCTAAAGTTTACCGGTTCGTTGGATTACGCGACCGTGTTCGATCACGCCGGCCAAATTGCGGGCGCGCAGCTGCAAGTCAGCAGCACGATCGCCTGGCCGGCGATTACCTTTACTTGCATTTGCCTATTCATCGGCGCCATGGCCAAGTCCGCGCAAGTGCCGTTGCACGTGTGGCTGCCCGATTCGATGGAGGGTCCCACGCCGATATCCGCCTTGATCCACGCCGCCACCATGGTCACGGCGGGCATTTTCATGGTGGCGCGAATGTCGCCGCTGTTCGAGCTGTCGCAGACGGCGCTGTCCATGGTGCTGATCATCGGAGCGAGCACCGCGTTTTTCATGGGGCTGCTAGGTATCGTCAACAACGACATCAAGCGGGTGATTGCCTATTCTACGATATCCCAGCTCGGCTACATGACTGTTGCCCTCGGTGCCTCGGCATATAGTGCCGGGATATTTCATCTCATGACGCATGCGTTCTTCAAGGCTCTGCTGTTCCTGGCGGCAGGTTCGGTGATTATCGCCATGCATCATGAGCAGGACATGCGCAAGATGGGCGGCCTACGAAAATATCTGCCGATCACTTATTGGACCTTCTTGGTGGGATCGCTGGCGCTGATCGGATGTCCGGGAACGTCGGGGTTTTTCTCCAAAGACGCGATCATCGACGCGGTGCATGTCTCGCATTTGACCGGTTCGGGTTATGCCTATTTCTGCGTGCTGACGGGAGTATTCATTACCGCGCTGTACACGTTTCGCATGTTTTTCATGACGTTTCACGGCAGCGAGCGAATGGATCGTCATACCCAGGAGCACCTTCACGAGAGTCCGTGGGTGGTGACGGTGCCCCTCATCATGTTGGCGATTCCATCGGCGCTGATCGGTTGGTTCACCGTCAAACCGATGTTGTTTGGAAACTTTTTTTCAGACTCGATCAAGGTGTTGCCCGCGCACGATGTGCTGGGCCCGGTCGGAGAGGAGTTCCACAGCTCGGGCTACTTTCTGCTGCACGCCGTCGGTTCGCTGCCATTGTGGCTCGCGGCGTCGGGCGCGTTCACGGCTTGGTTGTTTTTTCTCAAGAAGCCGGAGTTGGCCGATTCCGCCGAGCGCTCCTTTAAGTGGCTGCATACGGTATTGGTCGATAAATTCGGCTTTGATTGGTTCAACGAGCACGTGATCGTCGCCGGCGCCCGATTGTTGGGCGGCGGGTTGTGGCGAGGGGGCGATGAGATCGTGATCGATGGCGGTATGGTCAACGGCAGCGCGCGTCTCGTCGGTTGGTTCAGTTCAGTGATGCGCTATGCGCAGTCCGGATACTTGTATCACTACGCCTTCGCAATGATTCTAGGATTGGCCTCATTGCTGCTCTGGCTGATTTGGCGGCCATGATGTTGAACGATCACTTGCTAAGTCTCTTGATCTGGCTGCCCATCATCGGCGGCTTCGTGGTTCTGTCCTTAAACGATCGCGTAGTCACGGCGAAGTGGCTGTCCTTGATCGTGGCGGCTGTGGAGCTGGCGTTGAGCGTGCCGCTGTACGCTTCGTTCAAGATCGGCACCGCAGAGATGCAGTTCGTCGAGCGCACGGCGTGGATTCCGGCCATTCACGCGGATTTCTACATCGGCGTGGATGGTATTTCGATGCCGTTGATCCTGTTGACCACCTTTACCACCGTGCTCATCGTGATCGCCGGCTGGACGAACGTCGAAAAACGCGTGGCGCAGTACTTCGGCGCCTTCTTGATATTGGAAGGGCTGATGATCGGCGTATTCTCGGCCCTCGACGGCGTGCTGTTCTACGTGTTCTGGGAAGCCATGCTGGTACCGATGTTCATCATCATCGGCATCTGGGGCGGCCCACGCCGCGTGTACGCCACTATCAAGTTCTTTTTGTACACCTTCATCGGCTCGCTGCTGATGCTGGTTGCGCTCATCTACTTGTACTTGAAGTCGGGCAGTTATGAGCTTGCGGAGTTTCAGCGCCTGCCGCTGAGTCTGACGGAACAAACCTTCATCTTCTTGGCCTTCTTTACGGCGTTTGCGGTGAAGGTACCGATGTGGCCGGTGCATACCTGGCTGCCGGATGCGCACGTGGAGGCGCCCACCGGCGGTTCCGTGGTGCTGGCCGCCATTATGCTCAAGATGGGCGGATATGGCTTCTTGAGGTTCTCGCTCACCATCGCGCCTGATGCCAGCCGCGAGCTGGATTGGCTGATGATCTCCCTGTCATTGATCGCCGTGATCTACATTGGGTTCGTGGCATTGGCGCAGCGCGACATGAAGAAGTTGATTGCCTACTCGTCGATTGCGCATATGGGCTTTGTGACGCTGGGCGCATTCATCGGTTTCCAAATCCTCGCGCACACGGGCAGAACCAGCGGCATTGAAATGGGTTTGGACGGCGCCGTCGTGCAAATGATTTCGCACGGCTTGGTGTCGGCAGCGATGTTTCTGTGTGTCGGCGTTATGTACGACCGCGTGCATAGCCGGGAGATCAGCGCCTATGGCGGAGTGATCAATACCATGCCCAAGTTCGCAACCTTCATGGTGCTGTTTGCGTTGGCGAATTCGGGTCTGCCCGGCACGTCGGGGTTCGTCGGCGAGTTCTTGGTCATCCTGGCGTCGTTCAAAGCGAATGCCTGGTATGCATTTTCGGCGGCCGTGACTCTGGTGTTGGGCGCGGCGTATACGCTGTGGTTGGTCAAAAGGGTGATCTTCGGCGAAATCGCCAACGACAAAGTCGCCGCGCTTAAGGATATCAACGGCCGTGAATTCTTGGTGCTGGGCGCATTGGCGGCGGCAGTGCTGCTGGTCGGCCTGTGGCCCGCGCCCTTGCTCGATGTGATGCGCGCAAGCACGCAGCACCTAGCCCAGCAACTGCTGGTCTCGAAGATTGTTCCCTAGGGTTCTCGTATGTACTCCTTTAATGCCGCCGAATTCAATGCAGGTCTCAGCCTGGCGGGACCCGAGATATTCCTGGCATCGGCGGCATGCGTGATTCTGATGCTGGATCTGCTGCTCAGCGATGCCCGGCGCCACTGGAGCGGCGTTGTCGCGGTGATCAGCCTGCTGGTGACCGCCGCGTTGGCAGCGGCACAACCGGTGTCGGTGAAAGTCGTGGCGCTCGGCGGATTGTTTGAATTGGATCGGATGGCGCAAGCGCTGAAAGTGGTCACGCTGCTGACGGTCGCCGTGGTATTCGTCTATTCGACCGATTACTTGCAACGCCGGGCAATCCTCAAGGGCGAGTACTACGTGCTCGGCCTGTTTGCCACCTTGGGCGCCATGGTGCTGATTTCCGCGGGCAGCTTGATCACTCTGTATCTGGGCCTGGAACTGATGTCGTTGTGCTTGTACACCATGGTCGCATTCGACCGGGAGTCCGGCATCGCGGCAGAGTCCGCGATCAAGTATTTCGTGTTGGGATCCATGGCCTCCGGGACGTTGCTGTACGGGATGTCGATCATCTATGGAGTCACGGGTAGCCTGGAACTCGCTGCGATCGCCGGCGCCGTGCACAACGGCTTGTCGCAGAACATCGGCCTGATCTTTGGCATTGCTTTCCTCATCGTCGGCGTGGGTTTCAAGTTCGGCGCCGTGCCGTTTCATATGTGGATACCGGATGTATACGAAGGCTCACCGACGTGCGTGACCGTATTCATCGGCACCGCTTCGAAGCTCGCCGCGTTCGCGCTCGCCATGCGGCTGCTGCCGGAAGCCTTGGCGGGTTCCCAGCCGGATTGGAGCCAGATGCTGGTGGTGCTCGCCGTATTGTCCATGGCGATCGGCAACATCGTCGCCATCGCCCAGAGCAACCTCAAAAGGATGCTGGCCTATTCGACGATTTCCCACGTGGGTTATATCCTGTTGGGGATATTGTCCGGCACGGCGCAGGGCTATCAGGCGGCGATGTTCTACATAATCAGCTATGTCATCGTCGCGGCCGGCGCGTTCGGCATGATCCTGCTGTTGGCGCGCCAGGGCTTCGAAGCCGACAAAATCGAGGACTTCAAGGGTTTGAACGCCCGTAGTCCCTGGTTCGCCGGCATGATGGCGATCCTGATGTTCAGCCTGGCAGGAGTGCCGCCGTTCATCGGGTTCTGGGCCAAGCTCGGAGTGATCCAGGCGGTCTTAGGGGTCAGCTATACCTGGCTCGCCGTAGTCGCCGTGTTGTTCTCGGTGGTGGGTGCATTTTTCTATCTGCGCATCGTCAAGTTGATGTATTTCGATGAGCCCACGGATGATGCAGTCATCGGCGGCTCGACGTTGATGCGCACCGTGCTCAGCGCCAATGCGCTGTTGGTGTTTGGACTGGGCGTCATCCCAGGCTCGCTGATCGCACTTTGTCAGAGGGCGTTGCAGTAGGGTGGGCTTAAGCGCACGCGCGGCGGTCTCGCGCTTACTTGCTTTGGTGGGACTACCCGGTACAATGTGCGGCTCTCCGGTGCGGGGTGGAGCAGTCTGGCAGCTCGTCGGGCTCATAACCCGNNAAATCCTACCCCCGCTACCAATCAAGTCCTTGATTCACAAGATTTTACTGCTCAAAATCCAATTGACGAAGTAACCGTTTTAGTCGATCGTACTTCGGTCCTACTTTTCGCCGAAGAGTTAAATCATTCGCGGCGTTTTCCTATTAAAGAAACCCACCGCAGATTGGTAAAGGGAATTCCCTGGTTACCGGCCGGTCTCGCTGTCCTGCTAATTCGCCAGCTTCACGGGGAGCAGACGCTCGTATTCTCTTTTTACCACCGCATAACACTCGCAGCTGCGCTTTTCCAACCCCGCGCGGTCGAGCACTGTGATGTGGCCACGCGCGTACTGAATCAGCCCCGCGTGCTGTAACTTGAGTGCGCCCTCGGTCACGCCCTCGCGGCGGACCCCCAGCATGTTGGCGATCAGTTCTTGCGTCATCACCAGTTGGTTTCCCTCCAATCGGTCCAAGCTCAGCAACAGCCAAC
>PKXS01000078.1:0-8876 GCA_003132425.1 Gammaproteobacteria bacterium
GACGAGACCGTTGTTGCCGCCGCAGCCAGCCTCCAAGTCAAGTCTTGGGTGTACCTGCGCGATACTCGTCGTTACTCCATATTCGTAGAACCGGGAGGAATACGTGCCTACGGCGCTGTTGGCCTGACAAATCCAATCAAAGAGTTGCTCGGCGGATCAGGAGCGGTGGTCGAGACGGGATTATTAATTTATAACGGGCACGTCGTTTGCGACGGACTTATATCTCCGTTGGCGTGGATCGGACCTTCGTACAAGAGAAACTTCAATGTAGCTCTTTCCAAAATTCGGTCAGCGGGCAACTTTCATACTGATCGCTTAGACCCAAGAGGCGAAAAGGAAAGCGGTTCCGACTGCTAACGACCCACGGACTGCCCGTCGCGAATGACCGCTACTGGGACGCATTAGCCGCTCCACGGCGGTTGGCCACCATTCACTAGGGTGTCGTCGCTCGTACGCGCCCAACAACCTCCTTGATCGCGCCTATCACGATCGAGGGCTGATCATTCTGGATGAAGTGCCCGGAATTCTCGACGATTCTATGCACCCCGTTGTTCGAGAGCGCAGCGAGTTCCTCGTGCCCGTGTTGCCAGGCAAGTAGAGACTGAACTCCCTGAGATTCCGTCAGGTTAGGCACCCACGGATCGGCGTTGCCTCGACTCAGGACGATTAGTGGAATGGCGCCCAGATTGCCGCCGCCTTGTAGTTCAATTTCAAGCTCGTCGACGGCTCGGCCGGTGCGTGTTGGAAAGATGTTCTCAGATTCCGAAACCAAGGTGGCGAAATATTTCGCGTCCGAGTGCTGCCTCCGCAACAGCGCGTCGAGCGCATCACTACCACCGGACTCGTCGGTATCGACGCAGGCTCTCTCCACAGCGCTGTGTGGATCGGCGAGCTTGCCTAACCGAGCGAGCCGAAGACATTCCCGTCGGTCCTTAAGGCTCGCCAATTCCATAAAATATCGTCGTCGCTGAGCTGGGGCGAGAGGGGATGCCACCGCTTCCCACTCGTGCGGAAACGAAGGATCGATCAGTACCATTCCGGCAATCTCAGAAGTATGGAGGGCATAGTAAAGGCGCGCGTAGAGGCCCGCGGCCGAATGGCCTACATAAACTATCGGTACGCGAATCTCGGCCGCCTGCAGGAGGCGGTGAAGATCATCGTCGATATGTTGCGCATCGGCGGGATGCGACGAGCGATCGGAGAATCCGTAGCCTGCCCGGTCGTATGCGCACGTTCGTGTAAGACCCGATAACGCCGGCTGGACGTGTCGCCATGACAGCGCCGATTCACCCGCTCCTGATTCGAGCACTACGGTCGGGTCTCCAGACCCACGACAAATGAGATTGAGTCGTCGGGACTGCTCCACGATAACCAGCTGCTGCGGTACCAAATATTCAGCGGTCGGATCGCTCTCGATCGCTTCAGCGGCGCTTGGACAAACGCCCAATGCAATACTGGAGAGGAGGCCGATGAGACCCAATGTCACGCGGCGCCATCGCCATGGCGCGACCTCACGAATGGTCGATTGTGTGTTCGAATTGGTCATGGGAATCGGCAGCGTATGCGTGAGCGGTGCGGCAGCGACGATCAGACAGTTGCTAACAGATAGGGTAACTCGGGTCGCGACTGTCCGCTATCCGGGGCGCGATTCGATGACCCCAGCGACGGGTCTTGGCCGGTTCACGACTGTCCATCCACAATTGCTCGTTTGCCTCCGTACTCAGGATCGGTGCGCAAACTAAAGGCTCCCCCAAGAAAAGGAGTCTGTCATGGAAATTACCGAACCCTCCAGTCATGTACCGTGGAATAAAGGCAAGCTCGTGGGCCAGAAGACGCCGTTCAAATTCAAAGAGATTTGGGCGATTCGTATTCGCCTTCAGATTGCACGTCGTTGTCGGAACCTCGCATTGTTCAATCTTGCTATCGACAGCAAACTGCGGGCTTGCGACCTCATGAGCCGTCGGGTGCGCGATGTCTGCCACGGCCAGAGCATGGCATCCAGAGCACTGATTGTTCAGCAGAAAACCAGTCGGCCTGTCCAGTTTGAGATCACCGAACCGGCGCGCACTGCAGTTGCGGCCTGGATTGCGCATTCGAAGCGTAGGCCAGAGGACTTTCTGTTTCCCAGCCGAATCCACGGATCACCGCACCTTTCGACACGCCAATATGCTCATATTGTGGATTCTTGGGTGCTGCAACTCGGGTTGGATCCTGTCAACTATGGCACGCATACGCTGCGCTGCACGAAAGCGACACTGGTCTACCGGCGGACCAAGAACCTTCGCGCGGTACAGTTGCTCCTTGGACATGCGAAACTCGAGAGTACGGTTCGGTATCTCGGCATCGAGGTGGATGACGCCTTGGAGATGGCGGAACAAACGGGGGCTTGATTCTGATGAGGGCCGGTCAGCGGCAAGCGTCGCTGATCGGCCATTACTTGCCAGTCGCGGATCTGAAATTGCAGGCTCATAGCCGACGTTTATCGGCAGTAAGGCTGATACATTGGAAGCCTGCGCGATTCCGCCGGTCTGCTGCTGCGTTTACAGCGATTAATCACGCGGCACCACAACGACTTAAGTTATTCGCGGGAACGAGAAATGATGTTGTTGAAACCGTAAATCGTGATAGAAGTGGACGCAGACAGGGTGCGCCACGCGCTTACAAATAGAAAAAGCGACGGGATCAGCAGATAAACACGATAGCAAAGTGGATGATGGCAGCAGCGGTGTCGACAGGTATAGGTTCTCATCGCACTGCTCTATCGTATCGGCCGCTAAACTCATTCACGTGCTGCCCCAGTCGACCCAAGACCGGTCGGTATTGAGGGCGAAATGCCACGCTGGAAGGAGTACGCTCGACTAGACTGAGTCGGCACGAAAGTCCTGGTATGACGAATTTTCTCTATCGGGCGCAATACACATGATTGACATTCTGCTGCACCATTTTCGCGAAGTCTGGATTTTCTTCGCACTGGGCATGGGCGGATTTTTGGTGGCGCGCCCGATCCGGGCACGGAAGCGCACAAAGGCACTGACGACTGTGGCTCAGGAAATCGGCTTCACCGTCAGAGGGGACGACTGGCTCAAAGTGGGCAATAGGAATCAGCAGCCTGAAGCGAATCAAATGGGTACGGCCCTCTTCTTGGATGGTACAGATCGGAGATTCAATAACATCATGACGGGCACCGCCGTCGGCTGTAAGGCCAGCCTCTTTGACTATTCCTATTCTCCGTTAAAGGGCCGCATCGCCCAGACGGTGGCGGCATACTCCCAAGAGCGGTGTCTCCCCTTTTTCCAATTACGCCCGAAGAACTCCTTAGATCGGGCCGCTGATGCCTTATTCCACCAAGATATCGACTTCAACTCTCATCCCGAGTTCTCCCGCCGGTATGTACTGTGGGGACCACCCGCAAATCGGCGCGGCGGCGCAGAGGAAGACAATGTACGGGCGTTATTCTCGCCCGCTCTGCTCACGTTCTTGCAGGAATTGCCTCGCAATGATAAATGGCACATTGAGGGGTCCGATTCCACGCTCGTGCTCTATCGCCAGGGTGCAATCCTTCGCGCCGACAAATATCGTTCATTTCTGGACGAAACTTCCTCCATCGCGAGAACGTTCTTCAATTTGTGCGGATGATGTCGATTTGGGAGAGCGGAATAATCCGGGGGCTGGAACTTCTCGCCGCCGCCATCGAAATAAGATAAGACCTCGCCGTCACAAACCATAACTTTTCTAGATGCCGATAGCCGCTCGTGGACGACCGCAGAGGGGCGTGACCGGAAATCCGTAAAGTCGAAATGGGCACTCTAGAGTGGCCGGCTGGCAGCATGCCGTTGCGCCATTAAGACCTACGGTTTCGACAGGAGATCGGGCTTCTGAGTGGCAAGATCGACCGGGACCGAGACGTGCTCCTGCACGATCAGCCATTTACCTTTTAGCTTTCTGTACACGTCTGTCACGCGAACAACCAAGTCCATTTTCGATCCATCCTTGCCGGTTAATTGTCCTGTCTGAATGCTGTGACTGTAGGCAACGGGGCCGACCACCGTAATGTCGAGATCCGATATCGAGAACGTAGCCGGCCCGGGAAAGGCAGCAACCGCCTCGTTGTCATCCGCAAATACTCAGCGGCGCGACGGTTGGTGCCAAGAAATACTCATGGTGGAGACCACCCAGTACGGCGTTCGCCCGCACGGCAACATCCTCGCGCAGGCGATGTCGGGATCCGGAATTGAAGTTGTGATGAGTTGTCGTCGGCGGATCCGGACGCGTTCACAAATCGCATTCGCCGTCGGGCTGTGCGGCGGTGATTTTAGCACCTGGACCCCGAGCTTTGCGATCGACTCGTCGAGGTGCTTCGCAAAGATACTGTCGCGATCGTGAAGCAGGAATTCATACCGATCTTGAAATCCAATTGCCTCACGCAGCTGTTGCAGCGTCCAGGTCGCACTTGGATGGGCGGTGATGTTGCAATGGATCAAGCGCCGGCTGCGGTGGTCAATCACCACGAACACATATAGCGATCGAAACGTTGCGGTGACGGCGACGAGGAAATCGCACGCTATGATCCCTTGGGCGTGCAGGCGCAGGAAGGTCGAGCAGCGCAGATCACCTCGCGGCCGACGCGGCAATGTCGCGGCAGGTACTTGTTAACCGTTCGGGGAGATACCTGAATATCCTGCTTCACGAGCAGCTCGTTGGCAATGCGTTCCTCGCCCCACGAAGGATTCTCGTTCGCCATCCGGCGGATCAGGGCCCGAATCTGCTGCGGAATCGGCAGTCGGCCGGGCCGGGACTTTAACCGTCAGAATAATTTCCATCCCGCTCGGTGCCAGCGGATCATCGTCTCGGGCCGCACCACAACGAGCGCGTCCCGCCAGTTGAAGAATCGTGAGAGTAACGCCAGCGAGATTCGTGTGACCGGGTTAATTCGCCGCGGCTTGATTCCGCGCTCTGTGTAGAGGACCGATTGACGCCGCAAAACCAGGATATCGGCCGCTAGTGCCCGCCGCTGCCGGAAGCCGAGAGCGGTCAGCGCGATAAGATCGATCAACAGCCGCAAAACGATTTGGAATAGCGCAATCACCGATTTATGATGTCACATCGGCTTTGCGTGGGCATCGACTGTCGCGATCGAATAAATGCGGACCACAGGGGGCCACGCAAGGGTGGCATCGCTACGTCGGCGATGCGGGCGATGTGATCGGCGTAGACCGGTTCGGCGCATCGGCGCCAGGCGAGACTGTGCTGCGCGAATACGGATTCACCGTCGACAATGTCTGCGCACGTGCAAAGGCGTTGCTGTCTTGATATTTTACATTTCAAGAGGAGCCATTCTCATGACGACGACATTCAAAGTAGGAGATCACGTGCGCTGGAATTCGGAAGCGGGACACGTGAGCGGCAAAATCACCCAAGTGCATAAGAAAGACACCGACTACAAGGGTTACACGCATCATGCGAGCGCGGATGATCCGCAGTACGAAATCAAGAGCGACAAGACCGATCACGTCGCGATGCATAAAGGCTCCGCGCTGCACAAGATCGATTGAGCGATGTCAACGTCAACGCATTTAGGAACGCCCGCGACGATCTGGACGATCGGTCATTCGACACGGCCGCTCGAGGAGTTCCTCGGCTTGCTCGCCGGAGCCCACATCGAAATCATCGCCGATGTGCGCAGCTTCCCCGGATCGCGGAAGTACCCGCAGTACGGGAAGGAAGCGCTCGCGGCGACGCTCGCCGCACACGCGATCGGCTATCACTGGTTGCAAGCGCTTGGTGGCCGTCGACGCGTTTCACCCGATTCCCCCAATACAGCGTGGCGCAACGCCTCGTTTCGAGGTTATGCCGACTACATGTCGAGCGCGGAATTCGAGCACGGCCTAGCCCAGCTGGAGGAAGTGGCCAGCAAAGCGCTCACGGCGGTGATGTGCTCGGAGGCGGTATGGTGGCGCTGTCATCGCTCGATGATCGCAGACGCACTTTGCGTACGTGGCATCGAGGTCGTGCATATTCTCGATACCAAACACAGTATGGTGCACCCGATGACGGCGCCAGCGCGGATCGTGCGGGGCGAGTTGACCTATGTTGCAACGGAGCGCGAAGGGCGTTGAGAAATTCATCCCCGTTTATCGCGTCGTCATAACGGAAATCCGCGCCGGTATTCGCGTCGAACATCGTCCGATCGGCGCACCCGTTCGCGCCACCATAGTCCAAACGCTCCAGTGCGCTGGATTGTCCGGCGGCAACTACTTTAAATGAGATTGTTCCAGCCACGATCAGGCAATCACCCCCGGATTGCCTTCCTCACTACTTTCCGCAGCTCCGGAATTATGGCCTGTTCGAACCAAGCATGCTTGCGCATCCAGATAACGCTCCTCCAACTGGGGTGCGGCAGTGGGAAGAATTGAGGACCGTACGCTGAAAACGCACGGACAGTCTCGGTCATGGAGTTCAGCCGCTCCGATCCCAGGTAACGCCGCTGAGCGTATTGACCTACCAAGAGCGTGATCTCAATATCGGGCAGGTACTTGAGCAAGCGTTCGTGCCAAAGCGGCGCGCACTCGGGGCGAGGTGCCATGTCGCCTCGATTCTCGCCGGCGCCGGGATAACACAATCCCATGGGTAGAATTGCAACTCTTGCTTTATCGTAGAAGACTGAAGGATCCAGCTTCAGCCAATCGCGCAGGCGATCACCGCTTGCATCGCTCCAAGGGATCCCGCTCTGATGCACTTTGCTCCCCGGCGCCTGACCGATGATTAGCAAGCGAGCGGTGCTCGCCAATTGCAGAACGGGTCGGGGGCCCAACGGCAGATGGGCCGAACAGATCTGACAAGCGTGAACTTCGCGCAATAGACGGGTCAGCGACATTCAGTCAGCTCTTAGGCAACGCGAGAAAGCCAGCGATCGCGTATTGTCCAACAATAGGATCGAAGCGGATCAAGCCGCTGCGCGATGATAGTAGCTGAGCATCCCTCCGAGTCGTTGGCACCGGATGACTGGGTCGTGAAGTTCGCCAATGGCGGCGACGGGCTGCAGCAGCCGGTTGCCGAGTCCTTGATGATTTCGCTCGCGGTGATAATGGCTGAAGTATTGTGTAATCGCGCGCCGAAGCGATGCCCTTCCAAAGAAGATCACCCGACTCAGGCGCTCTTCCTTTAACGAAGGCGCCGCCCACCCATGCGCTCCTTAAGCACGCGGCTTTCTTCCTGGAGATACTCAATCACGTCCAGCTGATGGTGGTTTTCCCAACCTGCGAACATCAGGAGGAGCATTTGAACAGGCCGAAGCAGTGGGGACATTGCCGCCGAGTATATCGGTCCCTCAGACATCCTGCCCTATCCGCGGCCTCGCTGCACGTCAGATGGCATCGTCCGATTAGTTGGACAATAGCCGTCTATGCCCTCGCGGATGCCCCGGTTAATCAACATCGAAAACCAGAGCAAACCCTTAACGCTGGTGCTTCGTTGCGATGCAGCACGATTTTCGACTGAAATAGCGGCGACGATGGGGCATCTTTGGATGGATTTGGGAGATGAACACACAGAAGTGATGCGTATTGAGAGGAACATCCGACGTACCTGAGCTATAGGACGTCGCTCGTTGCACCAAAACGATTACTCGCTTCACTGCACCAAGATCTGGGACCCGGCCGTCAGAGAGGCGCCGTATGACGTGATTTTCATGTATCGCGGCAGTGTTCAGTCCTGCGCCGCTCGCGGCAAGACGAATCCGACTTCTTCCAAAGCGGTCTCCATTCCACGGTTCGATTGACGATGAACTTCAAACGCCTTTCGTTTAAGTCTATTGCACCCATTGCCTTTGTGGCGGCTGCCGCCGTGATCCTCCTGTGCGGCTGGGTACTTCATAGCGCTAGCGATCGCGACACAGAATCGACGAGGTGGGTGAACCACACGCTGGAAGTAATCAAGGCCTTTCACGACGTCGATGAGCAGATAAGTCGCGCGGAGTCTGCGCAGCGCGGCTACCTGCTGACGACCGCAGAGACGTACTTAGCAGAGCGCGACCAGGCGCTCGCGGCGGAAAGCGTTGCCGTCATCGCGATTAGAAAATTGACGATCGACGACAAAGATCAACAACGCCGCGTATCCCAACTCGAAAAGCTGAATGCGCAACGCACATCAATCATGCATGAGAACGAGCGTCTGCTCCAGACGGAGGGCGCCGAGAATGTGCGCATTCGGCTAGCTGCCGGAGTCGGGCGTGCGGCGACCAAAGCGATATATGACCTCACGAACGACATGAAGCAGGAGGAGATGCGGCTGCTTGAGGTGCGCCGTGCCGTGGAGCGTCAACGTCACGAGAGTACTCAGGTTGGTTTCTTCGCGGCGATGTTCATTAGCTTGGCCGTTCTCATCCCCGGCTATTTGGGATTCATCGTGCAGTCCCGCGCACGCCATAACGCCGAGCGCAAACTGCGCGACATGGCGGATAGCCTGCCCGGAGCGGCGTACCAGGCCCGGTCGGACGCCCGCGGCGGCTCGCTCCGCTTCGAATTTGTAAGCTCCTCTTTGGAAGAGCTGTTCGACATCACGCGCGAATCGATGATTCAAAACGCAGACCTCTTCTGGGCTTGCGTTCTCGAGGAAGACAGACCGGCATTTGTCGCTGCAGTGGAGAGATCCGCGCAAACACTCGAGCCGATTCGCCACGATTTTCGCATCAAGCGTGCGGCCGACGAGACCCGATGGATACGATCTTGCGCATCTGTGCGCAGGGAACCTAACGGGAGCTTCCTCTGGAACGGCTATTGGGCCGACATTAGCGGCCAAAGGCTACTGGAACAAGCGCTACACGACGCAAAAGACGCTGCTGAAGCGGGCAATCGGACGAAGAGCATTTTTCTAGCGAC
>PKXS01000078.1:8933-12797 GCA_003132425.1 Gammaproteobacteria bacterium
ATTTCTCCAAGATCGAGGCGGGAAAGCTCGAGGTGCGCCCGGCGGTTGCGTCTATCGCATCAACGGTTAAGGCGGTGAGCAACATCTTCTCTGGCAACGCGAGCAGCAAACACGTTGACCTGATGTGCTACATCGACCCGCAAATCAGCCCGGCGCTGTTCGTGGATCCGATGCGGTTGCGCCAGATTCTCAACAATTTCGTCAGCAACGCGCTGAAATTCACCGAAAAAGGGCGTGTCGAAATTAAGGCGGAACTCTTAGGAAGGGCCGATGGAGAGGAGCGTGTGCGTTTCTCGGTCACCGACACTGGAATTGGTATATCTCAAGATGATCAAGCTCGGTTGTTTCAGCCTTTCGTTCAAGCGGCGGGCGAGAACACGCCCCGATTTGGGGGCACCGGTCTTGGGCTAACGATTTGCCAACGGCTTGCTCAGATGATGGGCGGCTCGATCGAAATGGTGAGCGAGGTGGGGGTGAGGACCACCATGACCCTCGAACTGTCCTTGCCTATCGCCAATGCGAAGGAATTGCCCGAAGTTGATCCGGTCGGTCCTCCGGACTTTTTGCGCGCCACTATGATGCGCCGCCAGGCGCCAGACACTGCGAGCGCCGAAGCCGAGGGGACGCTCGCGCTGCTCGCAGATGACCATCCGACTAATCGCTCTCTGATCGTGCGCCAGATCAATTTGCTCGGTTATGCTGCCGAGAGCGCGGAAAACGGGATTGTCGCGTTGGAGAAGTGGAAATCCGGCCGTTTCGGTATCCTAATTACAGATTGCAACATGCCGGAGATGAACGGCTACGAGCTGACGCGTCGCATCCGTGAATTCGAAGCTACGAACGGCGACAAGCGCATTCCGATCATCGCGTGCACGGCGAACGCGCTAGGTGGGGAGGCGGAAATCTGTTTTGCTGCCGGCATGGACGATTATCTTGCGAAGCCTGTCGAATTGAATGAATTGTCAAAAAAGCTCGATCGCTGGTTACCCATTGCGCGACCGGCCGCACCGCTTGATCGGACCGCGCTTGCGAGTCTTACAGGCGGCGATGTAGCGGCGGAGCGCGAAATCCTGATGGACTTCCGGCGAGTGAATGCGGAGGACGCCGCCATGCTGAAGCGCGCCGTCGCCGGGTCGAATATTCTTGAAATCACTACGGCGTCCCACCGCATCAAGGGTGCGAGCAAGATGATCGGCGCCATGGGGCTCGCCGCGGTCTGTGAGCGTCTGGAGCGCGCCAGCCGCGCCGAGGACTGGCTGACAGTCCGGGCGAGCATGGGAGCATTTGAGCATGAGCTGGAACGGCTAAATCACTATTGCGAGGAGGACCGGTGGGCCTTAGCGAGCTGAAGTTCCTGGCGGTCGAAGATCACGAGTTCCAGCGCGGGATGTTGTTGAAAATGCTTGCGCGTCTGGGCGCCACGCAGGTGTCAACGGCTGCGGACGGCTATGCGGCGCTCGAGATCGTCATGTCACCGGGTGCGTCTATCGATATCATCATCAGCGACCTCGACATGCCGGGCATGGACGGTCTTGAATTCATGCGCCATGTGGGCGAAGCGCGCATTCCGGTGTCAATTATCCTCGCCAGCGCCTTGGAGAGCGTGCTGCTGGACTCGGTCGAGACGATGACCCGGGCGTACGGTGTGAAAATCTTAGGGGTCATCCAAAAACCGATCACGTCGGAGAAATTGGCCGCATTGATCAAACTTCATCTCCCTGCGCAGGCAAACCCCAACCTGACCCAGACGGACGCCCTCTCCTTTACGATCGAAGAGATCGTACAAGGGATTAGAAATGATGAGTTCGAGCCCTTCTTTCAGCCCAAGGTGGAGTTGGCGAGTAGACGCATCAAAGGCGCTGAAGCGCTCGCGCGCTGGCGCCACCCGCAAAAGGGCATTGTGGCTCCTTACGCTTTTGTTGGGCCGCTCGAGGATCACAACCAGATCGATAAGCTCACGTGGTTGATACTCAGCAAGTCGGTGGATTTCTGTTGTGAATGGCGAACAAAAAGCGAATTGGACGTCAGTGTGTCGGTCAACGTATCGGCCAAATCGCTGGCCGACGTGAATTTCGCTGATCGTGTGACCGAACTTGTAAAATGCAAAAGCCTTGACTGCCGAAACATAATCCTCGAAGTCACTGAATCCGCCGCGACGACCGATATCGGCCATTCGCTCGAAAATTTGTCGCGCCTGCGCATGAAAGGCTTCGGATTGTCCATTGATGACTACGGCACCGGCTATTCGTCGCTGCAGCAGCTTGCGCGCATCGCCTTTACCGAAATTAAGCTTGATCAGTCATTCATAAAGAGCGCCACCACGCAGCAGGCCGCGCGGATTATCCTCGAGTCGAGTATCGATATGGCGAAAAAGCTCGGTATTGTCACTGTCGCCGAAGGCATCGAGATCGAAAAGGATTGGGATTTGCTTCGTGAGCTCGGCTGCGACTTGGCACAAGGGTATTTCATCGCAAGGCCGATGGAACATTCGGCCTATCACGAATGGGTTTTGAATTGGAATCGACTTGTCAGCCCTTCCTGACCTTCCAGGAGTCGATTTGACTCGAGCGGATGGTCGTTGATCGATGACCAAGCTTGTTGTCTTTCGTCTCGATGAGTTGCGGATTGCACTGCTTTTGACGGCGGTCGAGCGCATTGTATGCGCCGTGGAAGTGACTCCGTTGCCGGGTGCGCCGGCTATTGTGCACGGAGCGATCGATATGCAAGGCCGTATTCTCCCGGTGCTCAACCTGCGGCGGCGGTTTCGCCTGTCGGAGCGGGAAATCGGGCCCACCGATCAGTTTCTGATCGCGTCGACAGCCCGGCGTGTGGTGGCGTTGGTGATGGATGAAGCCCAGGGCGTGATCGAAGTCGAACAGTCCGCCATCATTGGTGCGGATCGGATCGTGCCCGACCTCGAGCAGTTTCAAGGAGTGGTAAAACTCGANNGATGGCCTCGTGTTGATCCACGATTTGGAAAAGTTCTTTTCTCTGGACGAGGCGTGCGCGTTGGATACAGCGATGGAGCAGGTCGAATGATACTGGGTGAGATCCGCGAAGCACAGTGGTCGCAGTTGAGCAACCTCATCGCTGAGAGGATAGGACTGCACTTCCCGCGCGAGCGCTGGGACGATTTGCAACGCGGTCTGGCCGGCGCGGCGCAGGAGTTTGGTTTTGCGGATGCCGGCGCGTGCGTTAGCTGGCTCATGTCGGCGCCGCCGAGCAAAGCACAGATCGCGGTGCTGGCAAGTCATCTTACGGTCGGCGAAACCTACTTCTACCGGGACAATAAAACGCTGGAGGCACTCGCCCAAAACATCCTGCCCGATCTGATCCGCGCCCGGCACGGCCGCGAGCAGCGGCTGAGATTCTGGAGCGCGGCGTGCTGTAGCGGCGAAGAGCCATATTCGCTTGCGATTCTGTTGCATCGATTGTTGCCGGATTTGGCGGACTGGCGCGTGACGATCACTGCGACCGATATCAACCCGCGCTTTTTGCATAAAGCCGCCGCGGGCATATACGGGGAGTGGTCATTCCGCAATGCGCCGCCGTGGCTGAAGGCGCGCTATTTCGATCGAACGGCGGATGGCCGCTACGCCATCGTGCCGGAGATCGGCAAGATGGTGAGTTTTGCGCACCTGAACCTGGTGGAGGATATTTATCCGTCGCTCGCCACCGACACCAATGCCATGGATGTCATCTTCTGTCGCAATGTCATGATGTATTTTACACCGCCCCAAATGGGCAAGTTACTCGGCAACCTCCACCACGCGCTGGTGGATGGCGGGTGGCTGGCGGTGAGTCCCAGCGAAGCGCCCCATGCCATATTCCGACAGTTCGTGCCGGTGAATTTCCCCGGCGCGA
>PKXS01000042.1 GCA_003132425.1 Gammaproteobacteria bacterium
ACTTTCACTTTCTTCATGATGATCCCTTCAAAAGCGATTGAAATCGCGGCCCCTGGTAATGCGACCCGCAACGGGTAGACCGGTTGGTGAGGTTAATGACGGTGGATTTCACGCCGAGTAACCAATTCGCAGCCGGTTTTCGACTATCGAATACCGTACGGTGGCGCTCATTCGGCCCAGACAACGTACCTCCCCCAACGGACTATTATCTGTCAGATCAAGTGCTTCGTTCTCCACGACCGCGCGCCAGAGCTTCCGATTGGCCCTGGAAACCGCCATGCATAGGAGCGCCTGCGGGGTTAATGCGGCCGCGACTCGCGATCGTCGGCGCCGCGAGAGGTGTGTGTTCCGGTAATGATCCTCTTTCTCACTCTGTTCGCTGAAGTTACCCNNGCGCAGAAAACTGTTCTTCCTTCACCAGCGGTGTGGCGTCCATGTCGCTCTTGGTCGTATCGAGCACCAGCAGGCTGGCGCCTGCAGTCACTTTGAAGTCTCCCAACGGCACCGGAACGTATATCAGGAGAACCCATCCGTGAACAAGATACTTGGTGAATTTTTAGCGACTGCTGTAGTAATTGGACTCGCTCCGTATGCGCGCAGCTCCGGCCCTCCGCTCTTGCCTCCGGGTATATCAGCAGATAATTGGATTACATTGGGCGATCGTGCCGGCTTTGTTATAACGAACGGCGATTCGTTGGTCGGCTCGACCAGTGCGGTCAGTGTGGCGAAGGGCTACTTTTGGCATAATGCCCTACTCACCATCATTCCTAGCGCAAAGCTGCACGCTCCCGATTTTTCTGCCAGTATCCGTGATGTCCGTAGTGAGCATAGATGTCGACCTCTTTCCCTGTAGCTGCAGACACCTCGACAACGGCCGCTGTTAACAATTCTGCGATTGGCTGTCCGTACCATACCGCACGTTGCCCAAGCGACGCGTCGTGTTTTTTGGGCGGCGACAGCGTTAGATCCAGTCACACTGTTCTAATTGGCCGTCAATTGGATTTATCGCCGTCGCTTTTGCGAAACCAAGCGCGGAATGCGCGTCCCGATTTCAAATGAATCAAAGTATGACCCCTGCCACTGGCTGGCTGATTCTCAGATTGGATGGTGCGGCAGCGGCTCCTAGTGTTAGACGGATGCGTGAACCGATTTACGCGCGCGACGCGCCTGCCAACGTCGGCCGTCGACTTTAACTGACAATCACATGCGAACTGTGGTGGGCGCACGAAAGCAGATCCATCCCGGCTCCCCGTGATAAAGAGCGGCGATACGGTGCGCTGCAAGCCATCATGGATAGCTTATCCACCTAGAATCATGTCGTGGGTGCCGCGAGATTGCCGCACCCGACTGTCAACTCGCGATTCGCGGGCGAGGCTTGAATGCTCACGAAGTAGGTGCCCGCGGTGGGCGTATCGAGCGCCACGGTGGCGCTCGATACGCCCGTGCCATCCGAATTGACGTTCAGCGGCGAGTAGTTATCAAGGGCGCCGAACACGCCCTCGTCTGCACCGCACTGGCCGAGGTGAATGGCCCAGGGATGCACGCCGCCCGGCGACGAGTTCCCCAGCTTCACGACGATCTCCGTGGTTCCGCGCTTCGTGCCCGGCGCCATCGACGCTGATCCGCTCATCTGCACCGCTCCCGCTAGGTCGGGGGGGCTGGCGATGTTTGCATGCCAACTGCTGTTTAGATTTACATCTGCGGCGCTCACCCGGTCGGCCGGCTTCGGTTGCATGAGGCTGCAAGCGCTGAGCGCGAGCGCTGCGACCACGAGGGCGGCGGATCGATGAATCCGACTATGTTTTGCGGGTTCGAGGATTTTCACTAGTGTCTCCATTGTTTACGCACTCTAACGTTATGGCCATCGGATTCCCTTGAATCGCACATATACATCAATGTACCTACCAAGGGCGTCGCGACGTTACGACATGGCCATATTGGAATGATGCGCGCTATTCTGATGTTCGTCCGTCTGTTGGCGCACATGGCAACCTTCGATGCTTGGAGAAGCTCTGCAGACCCTCAACAAAGGCCCACAGGGAAGTTTGGCGAAGCTTTCAATACGGCAGCGCCCGCTGGCCGCATATGCCCACAAACCGAAATATCCAGCACGATCAGGCGAAACCTCCCTCCCTCGACCGCGCGAACCCGTAATGCCCAATTCGCTCCGCTGGCGCATAGCCCGTGTAAGCAAAACGGATCGCCCTGGTTGTGAATGAAGTAGCGCAATGATCGGCCTGCGGTGCGCATGGCCGTCGCCGTCCCGGTGCCGAAGCTAGCCGAACCTCGCGGATTCGACGGTGCGGTGACGGTAAGTTATTGATGCACTTGTGGTGCACCCCAAAGGTCTGCACTACACGGCGGTTGCTGAAACGGCCTGTACAGCGGTGAGTTGCGGCGGCGGTTGGGCAGGTAGCTCGAAGTGCAAACGCTCGAGAAGCAGTGTCAGTTCCGGCTCGGGTTGCGTATGGCGGGTGAGCAACAGTTTGCGCCCGTCGGTCGTCGGGATGTGCACGTCGATCATCTGCACGGCGGCGAATTTCTCAAGCGCGCTGCGCGCGGTGAGTCCCGGAGCGAGGGGCTTCAATTGGCGGCCCAGCGTCACGTACAAGCAATACGCGATGAAGGAGATGAATACATGCGCCTCGATGCGTTCTTCTCCTTGATGGAAGATCGGACGGATCGCCAGATCGCTCTTCAAGGTGCGGAAGGCATCTTCGACTTGCACGAGGTGCCAGTAGTAGTTCCACAACTTCACCGGATCCGTCTCGGTGAGATTGGTGCGCAATAAATATCGACCTTCACGGCGACGCATGGAACGCTCTTTGGCGATCCGATCGTTACTCTCGGCGAACACGTACAGTTCGCCGTCCTCGGGCAGCAGCTTGGTCTTCACGCCCGGCCTGGCGGTGCGCCAAGGTTTAGTCACGAGCGCCTCCTCGAGGCGGTTCAACCGACCTTTCGGCGTGCCGACTAAGTACTGAACCGGTGGCTCGCTGCGGCGCATCTCCTCGAGCACCGCCTCGGTGGGGATACCGCGGTCCATGCACCAAATACGCTGCGCTTTGCCATACTGTTTCTCGATCTTGGCCAGGAACGTGCGCTAGGTCTTCACTACAGACGTTTCCGCGGAAACGTCTGTCTTACAGACAAAGAAAATCAACAGCTTGGGGAACGCCCGCGCCTTCGGCGCGGCCTCTTCTAGGATCGAATCCGCGAAGTTCGGCTAGTGGGGTGATGCCAGTATGTTCCCCCACTGACGTTCCACTCCCAGCTTAAAGGGGAAATCACAGCCCCGTTCGCCATCAGATATCAGTTGCGAGCGTCAGCGTGTAATTGCGCCGGAGCACGGGAAACACGGCATAGAGCGAAGAAATCGTCAGCCCAGTTTCGTCGGTCACGTTTGCAACGTCGAGGCGCGCAGAGCACGGCCGATTGAACAGCCTGAGTCTGTAGCGCACGCTGACATTGAGCGTCGACAGCGGCGGCAGCTCAACTTGATCATTGTTGGTCACGACGCGCGACGACAGTGACGTCCACTGAAGCGAGGCGGCCCAGTGACCCCAGCGCGCCGGCGCATAGTCGAGGTTGACATTGATCGTCCGCGGCACCGGTCCCACCGGCACCGTGGCGGCACCGCCTGGCACGGGAGTCTGCAGATCCAACTCGGGCCGAAGCAGTACGAGTCCGGCAACGACCTTAAGCCCGTCCAGAGTGGACAGAGTTGCGGATCCTTCGACTCCCCGGCTGCTGATCTCACCGAGCTGCCTGTATAGACCTGCGGAATCCACGTTGAAGTAGGTCTTGTGCACTTTAAAAACGCCGAGGAGCAATTGCAGGTCACTGCGCGGCACGACCCGCAGCCCACCGTCGAGCTGCCACGTCGGCGTGGCCGGCACCGGTTCTCCGCGGTTGACCGCCGAGGTCGGCGCGTTCACAGAATCCTCGAGTCCTCGCGTATAACTCGCGTAACTCATCGCGTGCTTCCCGATATCGGCGGTGAAACTCGCCGTTGGCAGCAACTGCGACGTGCGCTCTGTGCTGCCGGGCAGCCCGGGGACCTCGAGCGTGCGGCGATACTCAGTCTCAAGCATTCCGAGGCTCAGCGTGCCGACGCCCGTCCAGCGCTCGGTGTAACTGGCACCGACCCCGACCTGACGGACCTCATCCAGGCTCTGTGCCGAGAACGCGAGCACCGGTGCCGGGACGCTCTCGATGTGGTAGATCGAGACCGATCCGAGGCTGGGGACCGAGTCGCCGCCGTAGTCCCGCTCGACGGTCCGGCCGCGCACGTCAAAGGTCAACTCGCGCTCGTGCGCACCATCAACGGCCAGCCGCGTAACGCTCAGGTCGCCGGAGTACGAGCCCGCTCTCAGCGGCGGCGTGACATCGACGGCGTGATCAGCGATGCCGCCGGCCGTCGGGCCGAGCAGCAGGTCGTTGAAGTTCTGCGAATTCTGCGCCAGCGAGCGAAACACCCCAGCCGTCAAGCGCCAGGAGCTGCCGAGGGCGCTTTTGGCGACGACCCCGGCGGTCAACTGGTTCCAGCCCCAAGAGGTCCAGTCCTGGGCCACCAACTGCTGCTCGTTGAACATAGGCAGCGGATTAATCCCGGTTGCGTAGACGCTCGGCAGTTCCTGGTGCTCTCCGTTGTGGGTGTGGCCGATGAACGGCACGATCTCCGACCGGTCATCCGGCCGGATCCGCAGCAGCAGCGAGAATCCTAGGCTTTCGCTTGTGCGCGCGTAGTTGTAGTCGAAGTTGTTCCAATGGGCGACGCTGATGGCGGCGCTCAGCACATCCTCGACCAGCGGATACTGGGCGTCGATCTCGGTGGTGGCCATGTTCAGCGGACCGCGCGTCAGCAGCACGCTGACGAGCGCTTCGTCTCCCGGAATCCGCAGCTTGTAGTCGACGATGCCTGTGGGGGACGGAAAGCTGTATGACTGTGCGGCTATGCCGACCCGTATGTCGCTCCGGCTGAAGAGGAACGGATTGCTGTAGGTAAGTTGCTGATCGTAGTACAGGCCCTCTATGCGCAGGTTCTCGGCCTGCGCGGGATTGAAGCCCCGCACATTGGTCGAGCTATAAAGGCCGATGGTCTGAAACCCGACGGTAACCCCGAAGGCGTCGGCGGCGGCGGTCACCGCATTGTCGTCGGTCCGCTGCGCGGCGGCCGGCAGCGCCACGAGCGATGTCATCGCGAACAGCAGGGCCGGCACGCCATGCCCCGGAAGGCGTCGCGACGCAACGGTCATGGCGAAACGATTACCCAAGTCAATCTCTGCCCTGGGTCTGCGCCGCCCGTGCCATTCCACTGCGCGCAGCTAGGACTTCCTCGCCATAGCGCATCGGCATACGCGTGTCCTACCATCTTCCCGCCTGCATCGCGGAGGCCATATCAATATTGAGCGGCAATAAATCCTGCGCGGCCCACCGATCAAAGCTCGGGTCCCCCTTTGCGCAAGGACACGCGATCCCCGACCGTCGGGTCATTTCATCTCATCCTCGCCCAAGGGCGAGGCCGTGTGAATGATCTTTTCGCCGCGAAAGAGGAACGTGTAGGTCCTGTATCCAACATACACGCCGTGAGCGTTCTTGGCGTCGATCGTCGCTTTTACCGTCCAACCCCGAAGACGCGTCTCACGCATCAAGATGGTGCCGGTGACCGTTGTGGCGGATCCCTTCTCGGGCTTGGTGATCTCCTGATACCGCACGGAATCTGGATCCTTCAGGTACTGTTGAAAGTATTGCCGAATAGCCTCTTCGTATTGAGTGGGCATTTCGCCGTACTCCGAGCTGAGCGCTTGCGCAGAAGACTGTGAGCTTGTCACTGAGTTTGCGCCCGGCGGTGGCGATACCGATACTGCTGTCGTTAGGCGGCCGTGGGCGCTCGCTGGGGATGCGGCTTGCGCCGCCGCGGCAAGTCCGTCCGAGTTCCAGGTATCGACGATGCATTTCCAACTGCCATCGGACTGCTTCTTCCAGATCTCAAGGAGTTTTCCCTGGTCCGACACGTGCGCTCCGCGCGCGTCGTCGTAGCGAAGTTCGTATGCGCCGATCAGATAACCAAGGTCGCCCGAGGTGGCCACCTCCACCTTGATCGGATGCCACGCGACAGACAGAGCCGGCAGCGCCAGGAGATTGGTCACGGTCTGACGAACGCGTTCAGGGGTGCTCGCAATCTGAACGTTGGGTGCCATGACGATGGCATCGGCAGCATAATACCCCATCCAGGCATCCACACTCGCAGTGCTTGCCGCCGCGGCCCAATCCGCGTCGGCCTTGCGAATCGCCGCCTCGGCCTCCGTGATCTCCCCGCCGGGCGTGGCCGACATGCTGGGCCGATAGACGAAAAGGAAGGTAACGACGAAAGACGCGAGGAGTACCGGCAGTCTATTTTTCACTTCTTCCTTGCGCGCAAATACGCGCCATTGACTCGACCCAAGACCCATTTTAGCGCTTAACTCACGCTAAAGTGCGCGGACCATTCTGCCACCCCATTCGTAGAGCGCGGTGCGGGAGCGATCAAGCGCGAGCAATGAGGGCACGAAGGCCATCACGCCGCGCTCGTCCCAAGTCCACATCTCTGCCGGCGCGGCAGTCACGTCGAGGCCAGCCGCAGTAAATTCCTCTACTGCGCGCACCATGTGCGCGCTCGAGGTGACGAGAATGATGCGCTTGATTCCCTGTTTCCCAAGCATCCGCGCGGAAAAGACGGCGTTTTCGTGAGTGTCGCCGGAAGCGCTCTCGACCCAGCGTACCGGAACTTGAAGATTTTCCTCGACGAAACGGCGCATGGCGTTGGCCTCGCGCGAAGAGCCCGAGACCAGGATGGGTAGCTGAGTGGCGCGGGCGATCTTGGCGCCTTCGATCAACCGTAGATCTGTAATAGCCTTGGGTGCATCGCCGCCGGCTTCGGGCGCATTGCGGCGATACCCTCCTCCGAGAATCACGATTGCTTCGGCGCGGGCCTGTTGCTCCGTGAGGTGCGTCGGATCGAGCGCGGGGTAGCCCTCAGAGGCGCGCGCGAGCGCGTCAGCAATGATGGGTGTGGCGAGCAACCAGAGGCTGCCGATTGCGACCGCGCACAGTGCGAGGCCGAGGCGCGGCCGGCGAAACCGGATCAATAGACCCGCCACGCCGAGAATGAGCGGACCGGCGGGCGGCAATACCAGCCCCTTTAAAAGAATTCTCAGCTCTAACCCAGTCAGCTTAATTCTCCTCGAGCCGCAGGCGCTCACGGCGAGGGCGGCGAATAGCACGCCGGCGCAGGCCCTACGGCCGGAAGCGGCGGTCACGCGATGTCAGACACGCGTCAATTCAGCTTTGATCCATTCATGGAATTGCCGCAACACGTACTCCTCGGGCATCACGACTCCACGCAGGTGAGGAGCTGCGTGGAGGCCCTGTTGATTGAGTTCGCAGATCTGCGCGTCCTCGGTCATGACAAGATTCGTGAAGTCCACCACATTGCGCAGGTCAAACCGCGCATCGGCCAGAGTCTCGGGGGAAAAAAGATACTCCACGCGCAATTCGGTTTGCTCGGGCCCCAGCGGCCGCAGGCGCACGACACGCACGTAATCCACGTGGCCGACGATGAATATTGAGGGCAAGCCGGTCATATAAATATGGCCGGCCTTTTGATCCTGGTCCGAAAGATCGGGGAACCTGGCGCCCGTCACCTTGCCGTTCAACGACCAGGTTGCCGCCCCGCTGCGCAGACCGCCCTTGAATTTCGGGTCGTCCTCAGTGGTATGAGCGGTCCAATTGGGATCGTCGCGCTCCTCCAGTAGGCCCCGCCCATAGATCGGGACCAGCTGCGATAGCTGCGTGTGAACGCCGGGGCAATGCAGACACTCGTTGTAGTTTTCCCAGAATATCTTCCAGTTGCACTTGATTGTCTTGAGCAGCACATGGCCGACGGCCAAGTCCTTGAGCGGCCACGCATCGAGACGATTGATCGGCAGGTCAAATATCTTCTCAAACGGCGGCGGCTCCTCGGTCAGCGCGACAAAAATGAATCCTTTCCATTCGGTAACGCTGATCTTGTAAAGAGGGTAATCCTCGACGTCAAAGCCGGCCGCATGGCGCTTGGAGGATGTCCGCAGTAATTTCCCTTGCAGGTTGTAAGTCCATGCGTGATAGGGGCAGACGATCGCGCCGGATTTCAATTGTCCTTGGGGCTCACGGCACAACGCCGCTCCGCGATGCCGGCAGGTATTGTGAAATCCTTGCAGGACTCCCGCGTCATCGCGCAACAGCAATATTTTCTGGTCGCCGATTTCAAACGTGCTGAACGCCCGGCTGCTCTCGACGTCGCTGGAGCGGCCCACATAGATCCAGTTTCGATACCAGATCCGCAGCAGTTCGCGTTCATAATTTCGAGGATCGAAATAAGAGTCCGCGGAAAGGCCTTCCGTATGCTCGGTCAGGCCGTTGTAGCCGATGTCGTTAAGACTCGATGTGGACAGCATGCATTCTCCGCACGGCCTTGAGTCAACTTCTGCGCCGCGGGCCTAATATAACTCATCTCGCTGCCGCGAATCGAAACCCGCTGCCGCTGCCATCCCCAACTGGTTCAACACTTGGCGCGATAGTCGGTCTGCACTTTCCTGATTTTCTTGTCGGTGCCGAAGAAGGCGTGCTTGGACATGTCGGCGCTATATCGGCTCGCTTCTGGATGGCGCCCCAACGCCTCGGCCAGCGCCCGAATGTGATGCGGTCCGGCTCCGCAGCAAACTCCGAGATAGTTGATTCCCAGCGCATAGGCTTCTCGTCCGAATTCGGCGATTTCGGCGCGCGTGCACACGAACGGATCGAGGCCGACGGGGAAGGCGCGCGCATTGCCGCAGCAGGGATCGGTGAGCGACATGAACGATGGTTGTTTTCGAGTGGTCCGGTACGGGACCGGCAGCGCGGCGACTGTGCATTTCACTGCTTTACGGATTTTCTTCAGCAGCGGCAGCATGGTTTTTGGACCACGATGGCAGTTCAATCCGACCACGTCGGCGCCTGCCGCCTCGAGCCGCCGGCAAGCCTCCATCGCGCTCCAACCGTCGCGCAGCGGATCCTCGCGGTGAATTGCAAACGTGACGACCGCCGGCACTTTGGAGTATTTCCTGATTGCCTCGAGCGCCATTAACGCTTCGCCGCCCCAGGAAAAGGTCTCGGCCACGATGTAATCGACGCCGGCATCCGCGGCCCAACCCACCTGCTCGGCAAAGATCCGCTCGACCTCTTTGAGGGCCTTGCGATCCGCCGGATCGTAAATATTGGTATTGCAAATATCTCCCGCGAACAGGGTTCCGGTGTCACGGGCGACCTTCTTGGCGATCTTGAGCGCCGCCCGGTTCATCGGAACCAGGTCCTTTTCACGGCCGATGACCCGCAGCTTCTCGCGATGCACGTAGTAGGTGAGCGCCTGGGTCACGTCCGATCCGGCATGCACGAAGTCCCGATGCAGTTCCTCGACCACTTCGGGATGCTCGGTGAGCACGATCGGCACGAAGGCGCCTGCCTGCAGATAGCCCCGCCGCTCCAGCTCGAACACATAACCCTCCGCGCAAATGACCGGGCCTTTGCCAAGCCTCTTGAGCAAGCCCGGCTCGGCGCGCGGCGCATGCGGCTTTTTCGTCTCTGTCGTCATCAAGAATTCTCCCTGTAGCAGCTAAGCGCGCATGAGCGCGCCGGTTGGATCGAAGGCGGCTTGGCTCAGGCGATGCGCCCGGCGGCGCTCCCCGATGATTTCAATCTCGAATCCAGAGTCTGCGGTTGCCAGTGCCGCCGGCACGTAGCCCAGCGCGAGAGATTGCTCGACCCTGTGTCCGAAGGCGCCGGAGGTTACCCAGCCCACCGCCTTGCCGTCGTGCCAGATCGGCTCATCGCCAATGGCATCGGCGTCGGTGGCCTCGACCCTGAAGCTTAAGAGCCGCAGCGCGCCGCCAGTCTCTTTCTCCTCGGCGGCCGCCGAGNNCGAGCGGCCGATGAACTCGTTCTTCTTGAAGTCGACGAAGCGGCCGAGACCCGCTTCGAAGGGTCCGTAAATCGGGCGGTATTCCCGCGCCCAAGTGCCGAAACTCTTTTCGATGCGCATCGCGTTCAGCGCGCGCCCGCCGAAGGGCCGCAGTCCATGCTCAGGGGCCGCCTTCACCAGCAGATCGTGCAGCGCCCGTTGATAGTCGGTGGTTACCCAAATTTCAAAACCGATATCCCCGGTAAAGGACACGCGCCCCACATAGGCCGGAATCATTCCGATGTCCATGCGCCTGAACGACATGAACGGAAAGGCTGCCGTGGCCAAGTCATCGCGCACCAGGCTCTGCAAAAGTGCGCGTGAGTTCGGTCCCGCCACCGACAGGCCGACGTACTCCATGGCGCAGGGCCTCACCGATACCCCCGAGGGCGGCAGGTGTTTGTCGAACCAGCGCAGGTAATGGGTTTCCGCGGCATAGGTACCGATCAGAAATATGTGATCCTCCGCCACACGGCACATCGTAAAGTCGCCGATCAACTTGCCGCGCTCGTTCAGCATCGGCGTCAAAGCGATCCGTCCGACACTGGGCACGCGGTTGGCCATGATCCGCGACAGCCACTGCGCCGCGCCGCCTCCGCGTATCTCGAACTTTCCATAGTTGGATATCTCGAGCAGGCCCACGGAGTGCTGCACTGCCTTGCATTCCGCGCCGACGTACGGATGCGCGTTCGAGCGGCGAAAGCTGACGTGATCTACGGCCTTCCTGGCCGTGGGTGCAAACCACAGAGGATGCTCCAGCCCACAGTAATCGCCGAACACGGCATGTTCGGCCCGCAACTTGTCGTAGATTGGAGTCGTGCGCAGAGGGCGCGCCGCGGTGAGCTCTTCATTGGGAAAGCGAATGCTGAACCGGCGCGAATAGTTTTCACGCACCTTGGCATTGGTATAAGCCAAGGTCGCCCAGCTACCGTAACGCGCGACGTCCATGCCCCAGATATCCGCCCCCGGATCGCCGTCGACCATCCAGCGTGACAGTGCAAGACCCACGCCGCCACCCTGGCTGAAGCCGGCCATGACGCCGCACGCCACCCAAAAGTTCTGCAACCCCTTGATCGGGCCGATGAGCGGATTGCCGTCCGGTGCAAATGTAAACGGACCGTTGACCACTTTTTTGATTCCGGCGCGGCCGAGCGAGGGAAAATGCTCGAAGCCCACCTCGAGGCTGGGTGCGATGCGCTCGAGGTCGTTCGGTAATAAATCCTGGCCGAAGTCCCAGGGCGTCGTTACCTCGGACCATGGCACGCCGGCACGCTCATAGGTGCCCATGAGCATTCCGCCGCGCTCCTGGCGTATGTAAATCTCGCCTTCGAAGTCGATGGCATGGAGCTGTTCTTTCTTTCCGACGAGCTCCGGCATGTCGCCGGTAATGAGATATTGGTGTTCCATCGCGAGTATGGGCAATTCGATGCCCACCATGCGGCCGACTTCGCGCGCCCATAGTCCGGCCGCATTCACCACGTGCTCGGCATGGACGTTGCCGTGATCGGTTATCACATCCCACGAGCCGTCTGCGCGGGGTTTCAGATCCGTCACGCGGGTATGGCGCACGATTTCGGCGCCGCCGATCTGCGCAGATTTTGCATAGGCGTGCGTGACACCGTACGGATCGACATGACCTTCGATCGGATCGTACATTGCGCCCTTGAAGTGCTTCTTCTCCAGGAGCGGAAACAATTTCGCCGCCTCCCCAACCGATATGATCTCCAAATCCATGCCCAGATAGCGGCCGCGCGCCTTGGCCATCTTGAGCCAGTCGAGGCGTTCGCGCGTTCCCGCGAGCATAATGCCGCCGGTGATGTGTACACCGCAGGATTGACCGGAGATCTGCTCGATTTCCTTGTAAAGCTGAATCGTGTACTGCTGCAGCTTAGCGACATTCGGGTCGCCGTTGACCGTGTGCATGCCGCCCGCCGCGTGCCAGGTAGAACCCGAGGTCAACTCCGCGCGTTCGATCAGCAAAACGTTCTTCCAGCCGGCCTTCGTCAAGTGATACAGCACGCTGGTGCCGACCACCCCGCCGCCGATCACCACCACTTTTGCGTGGCTCTTCATAATCTCTCCGCATTCATCGATGCACATTCATTGAATCTATATCCTTATTAATCAATATATTAAGATGTATTTCTAACTTTTATTCGAGAACGTTTCCGCGGCAACGTTTAGTCGCCCCGATACGAATGCCATCACTCATTCGAAACAGCCAAAGGAATATTGGAAGGTGCTGTGCCGCTGCCCGCACCGAAGCGCTCGATCAACCAGGAGCGGAATAGTGCGATCGCCGTATCGCTCAGGCCTTCCGGATGAGTGATCAAGTAATAGCCATAGCCGTCGTCCAGGCTGGCCTCGAACGGCCTGGCCAAGCGGCCGGTGCGGATATAGTCGCCAAAAAGATACTCATCGACAAGCACGATGCCCTCGCCGCTCAAGGCATACTGCACGGCCAGCACCGCGGTGTCGAAAACCAGGCCGCGTTCGACGTTCAGCGAGGCCAAGCCCGCCTGCCGGGCGAATTGCGACCAGAGGTGATGCCGCGGCAAGTCCGAAATACGCACATGCACCAGCTCGTTCGCTTCGATGAATTCGGCCAAACTCTTGCTCGAATGCCGCGCAGCGAGATTCGGGTGGCACATCAGGGTCAAGTGCACCGGCCAGAGCAGATCGGTGACCAAATCGGTCACCGTGGGCTTTGAATACACCACCGCGACATCAACATCGCTGGGCGGCGGCCCGACTCCGTAGGGGCTGACCAGATCGATTTCCACGTCGGCCGCGTCGCGCCGGAAATCGCGCAAGATAGGCACCGCGAGATGCACTGCAAAGCTCGGCGGCATCTGCACCCGCAGCGTCCTTAATGTGGGCGCGCCCTCGTTGCGGATGTCGTCGAGGGCATACTCCAAGCGGTCGAAGGACTTCATGACGGCCGGCAACAAATGCTGTCCCGCCTTGGTCAGCACCAAGGTGTGCGGCCGGCGTTCGAATAGCTGGGCGCCGATCAGTTTCTCGAGCGCGATGACATGCCTCGATAAGGCGCTTTGCGAAATCAACAGGGCATTCGCGGCTGCGGTAAAGCTTGAGTGCTTGGCGACGCCCTCGAAGGCGCGCAACGCATTCAGAGGCAACCAGCGGCGATCGATGGGTGTCGTAGCCATGTGTCCTAAGGACTCCAGCCCTTGGTGTAGCCGACGGCGCGCTTTTGGTCTTCCAGGATGGTCTTGGACGCGAGATACAAATGATACGCCGCCCAAAATCCGGTCGGCGCCAATACCAGCAACGCAGAGCGCAGGGAAGAGGCGTCGGTGCCGTGAGTTCCGGCGAACCAATCGCTCAAAAACCCGACAACCCAGGGCGCGACGATCAGATTGAATATGTTTGCGACCAGCAGCGATATCGCAATGAACATGTTGCGCATGTGACAGGGCGCAAGATTGTTGAGTAATCCGAAACAGGGACCGATGTAGAAATAGATGGCGGGAATGAAGATGCAAAACATCAGCTTGCATACCCACAAAGAGTGGGTCCAGTACGCGATCATCGAGGGGATGGTCGTCAGTCCAATGCCCGCGGCGAGCAGCCATACCACGCGGCGCGGGTCCGCCATGCGAGGCCGAGACAGTATCCACGCCGTTGCGACGGTCGCGAGAGACCCACCCACAAGATGGATGTTTCCCGTGACGGCACCGGCCTGACCCACGTCAAGATGGTAGGCGCGCTGCAAAAACACCGGTGTCCAGTAGATAAGGCCCCAACCCCAGAGCGCGCACAGGCCGCCGCCGATCACCACGTGAAAGGCCGCCTTTTGACGCCAGAGAAACCGCACGGACTCGAGCAAAGAGGGATGGATATCATCGACGATGGCATCCATGCGGCCTCGTTCCGGCTCACGCACCGTCAAGTAAACAATCATGCCGACCACGAGACCGGGTATGCCGAGCGCGATGAACGCGGCGCGCCAGGTATAGGCATGTGCAACGGCACCCGCCATATTGGCTCCCAACCACGCGCCGATCGGTGCGCCCAGCGCCAGCACCGTCATCGCCATCGGGCGGCGGTCCGCCGGAAAGTAGTCCGAGACGATCGCGGTCGACGGCGGCGTGCCGCCGGCTTCGCCGACCCCGACGCCGATGCGGCCCAGCAAGAACTGCCAGTAGTTTCGCGAAATCCCGCAGAGCGCAGTGAACCCCGACCAAATAACAAGAGCGCCCGCTAGGATGTTGCGTCGGTTCGATCGATCCGCCAGCCAAGAGATGGGAATCCCGCAAGTCACATAAAATAATGCCAGGGGAAATCCCGTCAAGAACGCCACCCCGGCATCGTCCAGGCGCAATTCGAGACGGATCTGTTCAAGCACGGTGGACACGACGTAGCGGTCCGCGATATTGATGGCGTAGATCAGACACATCAGGATGAGCACATACCAACGCTCGATGGACGTGGGCGCACGAGATCGAGGGATGTCAATTGCAGTGGTGCTCAAACGGCGCAACCTCGGGTTTGACTTCTTGCGCACCATACAGGGTTCGTAGCGGCAACGCGACGGCAGCGGACCGCCGCCGCGACTCAGCACGGCGCCGCGGAAAATAGCATGGGTGGATCGCGAAACGGCATAGCAAGAGTGGCCTATAAGATTAAGCTGAAGGGCGATGGATGGCGTTGACTACATAATCATCGGCGCGGGGACGGCGGGCTGTGTCCTCGCCGATCGCTTATCCGCGAGCGGCCGCGATCGGGTGCTCGTCCTCGAGGCCGGCGGCAGCGATGCGAGGTTCTGGATCAAGACTCCCATCGGCTATGGCCGAACCTTTGCCGATGCGCGCGTCAACTGGAAATACCAGACCGCCGCGATTCCTGGGTTGGGCGGGCGCAGCATGTATTGGCCGCGCGGGCGCGTGGTCGGCGGCTCCAGCTCCATCAATGCGCTGGTCTACTGTCGGGGCATGCCGGCGGATTTCGATGATTGGCGTCAGATGGGCAACATCGGCTGGGGATGGGAGGATGTTCGCCCGTATTTCGAGAAATCGGAGCGCCGCGTCGACCCCTCGGGGAACGCGAGCGGCAATGGGGCTCTCGACGTCAAGGACGTCACGCCCTTCCTGCACCCCATGCGTCAGAATTGGTTGAACGCGGCGGCGGAATTGAGTCTGCCGGTGACGGATGATTTCAACGGCTCTCATCCCGAGGGCTTGGGTTGTTATCAAGTCACCATCCGAGACGGCAAACGTTGGTCGGCGGCGGACGCATTCCTGCGGCCGGCGCTGCGGCGAGCAAATGTGCGCCTCGAAACGCACGCCTGGGCCAATAAGATTCGCTTCGACGGGCGTCGTGCCGTGGGCGTGGAGTATGTGCGAAACGGGGCACCTCAATTTGCGATCGCTGCGCGCGAAGTGATCCTGTGCGGCGGCACGGTCAATTCCCCGCAGCTGCTTCAGCTCTCCGGCATCGGTAATGCGCGAGCGTTGACGGCGCTGGGAATCGCTCCCGTGCTCGATAACCCCGCCGTCGGCGGACACTTGCAGGACCACCTAGCCGTGGTCTATTCCTACAAAGCGACCCAACCGACGCTGAACGATGAGCTGCATTCCACGTTCGGCAAATTGCGCGCAGGATTGCGATACTTTGCCTCGAAAAGCGGACCGTTGGCCTTGAGCGTGAATCAATTCGGCGGCTTCCTGCGCGCCGATCCTATGGCGCAGCGCCCGGATGTTCAGTTGTATTTCAATCCGGTGACCTACGGCGCCGGCGATGCAGCCCGCACACGCATCGAGGTCGATTCGTTCTCCGGATTTTATCTATGCTTTCAGCCGACACGGCCGACCAGCACGGGCCGCATCGATATCGCGAGCCCGGACTATCGCAGGGCGCCCACCATTGCCCCGAACTATTTGGCGACCGACAAGGACCTCCAAGATGTCGTCCATGGAGGGCGGCTGGTGCAGGCCATTGCGAGAACCCGGGCGATGCGCGCGCTGATTCGCGAGTCCATCGCCCCCGACCTCGAATCCATGGGGCCCGCGGAGCTGCTGGCGGATTTCCGCGCGCGCGCCGCCACCGTGTACCACCCGATCGGAACCTGCCGCATGGGCGTGGATCCTGGCGAATCGGTGGTGGATTCAGCGCTGCGCGTGCACGGGATCGAGCGCCTGCGCGTGGTGGACGCATCGGTGTTTCCGACGATCAGCTCCGCCAATACCAATGCGCCGACGCTGATGGTGGCGCAAAGGGCGGCCGATTTAATTTTGACGCGATGATTTCCAGGAAGGAACTGATATGCAACTCGACAGCGTGAAGGTGTTTGTGGTGGGCAACCCGCCGCCGGGCTTCGGCGGCCGTTACTTCGTGTTCCTGAAATTAAAGACCGCCTGCGGCATCGAGGGAGTGGGCGAAGTCTACGCCGCCACTTTCGGTCCGCATGTTCTTGCATCGATGATCGAAGACGTCTTCGTCCGGCACTTCGCGGGGCACGATCCGTTCCAGATTGAATCGATCTGGCGCGAGAGCTACGGTTCCGGGTTCAGCCTGCGGCCCGACCTCTCATTGATGGGAGTGATCAGCGGCTTGGAAATGGCTTGCTGGGACATCATCGGCAAGGCGGTCGAGCAGCCGGTATACCGGCTGCTGGGCGGCAAGGTCCATGAGCGGCTGCGAACCTATACCTACCTGTACCCCGCCGACGGCGAGGGCGAGGAGTTCTACCTCGATGCCGAGCGCTCGGCAACTCGAGCGGCCGAGTACGTGGCGCAAGGCTTCACGGGGCTCAAATTCGACCCCACCGGCGGCTTTTCCGCCTACGACCCGCGCCAGCCGACGCGCGAAGCTCTGGAACGCACCGTCCGCTTGGTGCGATTAGTTCGCGAAGCCGTGGGCGACAAGGCAGACCTATTGTTGGGCACGCACGGTCAATTCACGACTTCCGGCGCGATCCGCTTGGCAAAAAGGCTCGAGGCCTACGATCCGCTGTGGTTCGAGGAGCCGGTGCCGCCGGAGATGCCGGAGCAAATGGCGATCGTGGCGCGCGGCACCAGTATTCCCATTGCGACCGGCGAGCGCTTGACGACGAAGTATGAATTCGCGCGCGTGCTGGCGATGGGCGCTGCGAACATTTTGCAGATGAATCTTGGCCGCGTCGGCGGCTTGCTCGAGGCGAAGAAAATCGCCGCCATGGCGGAAGTGCATTACGCGCAAATCGCGCCGCATCTGTATTGCGGTCCGGTGGTCGGCGCTGCGAATATACAGATCGCCGCTTGCTCGCCTAATTTCCTGATCTTGGAGAGCATTCAACGATGGGGCGGTTTTCACGCCAAGATACTTAAGACCCCCATTCGTTGGGAACGAGGCTACGTGATTCCGCCGACTGCGCCGGGACTTGGGGTGGAACTGAATGAGGCGGTGGCGCTCGCCAATCCTTACGCGCCGGACGGCAGGCTGCACTTGGAAATGAACAATCGACCCTTGGGGTAGGTGCGGGAGGGCAATTGCGTTACGGATTTATCGGATTGGGTCATTTGGGCAAGCATCTCGCCGCCAATCTGGCGCGAGGCGGCTTTGATGTGAGCGTCCACGATCTGAATCGCATCGCGGCGGACGACGTCTTGGCCGCCGGCGCTCGCTGGGCGGAGTCGGTTCCCGAGTTGGCATTGGCCACCGATTGTTTGATCACGTGTTTGCCCTCCCCGGCAGCGACGGCTGCCGTATTGGAATTAAGTTTGCCGTGCATGCGTGCGGGGAGCACCTGGATCGAGATGAGCACCAACGATTTCGCCGAAATCGAAGCGCTTGCGGCGCGGGCCGAGAAACGCGGCATTGCCACCCTCGCCTGCCCGGTCACCGGGGGCGTTCATCGCGCCGCGGCGGGTGAAATCACCGTTTTGGTCGGCGGCGACCGAGCAGTGTTCGACACTCATCGACCGGCACTCGAGGCAATGGGCGGACGCGTGATTCGTCTCGGCGGAATCGAACAAGCCGCCGTCACCAAGGTGGTGACCAACATGCTCGCCTTCATTCATTTGATCGCCGCAGGCGAGGCACTAATGCTGTGCGCCAAGGCGGGTGTGGATTTGCGTTCGGCATTCGAGGCAATCGCCGCAAGCTCCGGCAATAGCTTCGTCCACGAGACGGAGAGCCAGGTCATTCTCAATGGCAGTTATGACATTGGCTTTACCATGGATTTAGCGTGCAAGGATGCGGGCTTCGCGCTCGAGTTCGGGCGCCGCTTCGGCGTGCCGCTGCGCTTAGCCTCGCTGATGGAGCAAATTTTTATCGAAGGGCGAGCCAAGTACGGCGGTGCCGCTTGGTCGTCGATGATCGTGAAATTGCTGGAGGATTCGGTCGGCACAGCCTTGCGCGCGCCGGGCTTCCCCGCGCGCTTACAAACGTAGCTTAGCCGCAACAGCCATGGGAGCCCCTCAGAATCGCTGCGAAACCGCGGACTAAGATGTCGCAAATTGGCATGGGGGCATCGCTAAATAGCATAGCAATAAAGAAATGATCCGCTATGCTCGGATGCAAAGTCGACGTGGGCTCGCTGGCTCTTTGACGTGTCCGAGCAACAATCGATAGAACAATGTTATCGGAAGGGGATCGAAGCATGAATTCAAATCCGAAGTTGTCATATGCAATCGCCGCGATCTTGAGCGGCAGCGCCGCGGGATTTGCGTATGCGGCACCGGCCACAACCACCGCTGCGGCCGCCGATTCCGATACCAGCAGCACCGAGATTCAGGAGATCACGGTCACCGCCCAGCGGCGCACCGAGAACAGCCAGAACGTCCCTATCACGATTCAGGCGATGACCGGGGACACTCTGCGTCAATTGAATGTCACCACATTCGACGATCTTGTGAAATATGTCCCCAACGTGACAACGGCCAATTTGGGTCCGGGCCAAAACAGCATTTTCATGCGCGGACTGTCCGTCGGCGTCACGGGCCAGCAGGGCACCGGCACCACCGGCCCCATCCCGAACGTCGCGGTGTATCTCGATGATCAATCCGCCGCTCTACCCGGCCGCAACCTCGACGTCTATGCGGCGGACATGGAGCGCATCGAAGTGCTCGAGGGCCCGCAGGGAACCCTCTTCGGTTCAGGCGCCGAGGCCGGCGTGCTGCGCTACATTACCAATAAGCCGAGGCTCGATGTCACGGAGGCCGTCGCCAACGCGGGCTACAGCTACACCGCGCACGGGGATCCGAACAGCAATGTGGATGCGACCCTGAACCTGCCGCTGATTCCGGACACGCTGGCGATTCGCGGCGTGGTTTACAACGACGCCCGCGGCGGCTACATCAACAACGTACCCGCTGAATTCGAGCGACAGGGCACGGATGAGGGACTGTCGCGAAAAAATGGCGGCGTCGTGCCGACCGACAGCGTGAGCATCAACAACGGTAATCTTGTCGGCGATGGGATCAACCCGGTCACGTACCAGGGTCTGCGATTGTCGGCGCTGTATAAAGTGAACGATGATTGGAATGCTTTGCTGCAGCAAAGCTATCAGAGCATGAATGCGCAGGGCGTCTTCTACCAGATGCCGCGCGGTCCGGAGGGGGTTTACTTCAACAGCCTCGGCGAACCGCTGGGCGGCGAGGCGCTGCCGCCGCTCTCGGTCGCGATTTTCAACCCATCGTATGACAAGGACAAATTCGAAAGCACCTCGCTGACGATCAACGGCACCATCGGCGCCCTGAAGGCGGTGTACAGCGGCAGCTACTTGGTGCGCAACGTCCAGCAGGAGCAGGACTACACGAACTATTCGCGCGGCGTATTCGGCTACTACTATCAATGCACGGGCGTCAGTTATTCGAATACTCCGGGCAAGGGCGGCGCCAACGCCAAATGCTATTCACCCTCCGCTGCGTGGTTTGAGACCGAGAGGAATACCCACCAAAGCCACGAATTTCGCCTGAGCACGCCGGACGACTGGAGAGTCCGCGGGATCGGCGGTCTTTATTGGGAAGAATTCAAGATTGACGACGTTACCGATTGGACCTACAAGTCCGTCCCCAGTTGTTCGGCAAGCGATGACATCAATTGCTTTAACAACGTTGCGCCGCGGCCGGGCCAGACGGCGAACGATCCCAACGAGCGCAGCGATAATGTCGGATTCTACGACGATACCCAGCGCACCATCATCCAAAGGGCGGCATTCGGTTCGGTGGACTTCGACATCATACCGAAGACGTTGATTTTGACGGCGGGCACCCGTTACTACCATTTCGATGAATCGATCGTCGGCGGGGACGTCGGCAGCTTCTATTGCAAGAATTTCTATGTGACCACTTACTTCGGACCCTGCACCTCGGCAACCAACGGGAACGGCAAGCCGAGCGGGACTGGAACCCCAGGGGCCGCCCCGTACGGAATCAACTTCAACGAGGCCAGCTACAATAACTCGCAGTATCACGGTTTCAGGAGCCGTGCGAATTTGAGCTGGCATATGACGGATGATGTGCTGCTGTACTACACCTGGTCGCAGGGCTTCAGACCCGGCGGATTCAATCGCGGTACGACCCAGACACAGCCCGACGCGCATGGGCTTTATCAATACGCGACGCCGACCAACTACAGCCCGGACACGCTCATCAACAATGAGGTCGGCTTTAAGACGGAGTTCTTGAATCATCGTGTGCAGATCAACGGCGCCATCTATCAGGAAGACTGGAAGAACACCATTGTCGAGTTCTTCGACCCGCAGCAAGGATTCGGCAACCTGACCTTCGTCACCAACGGACCCAGCTATCGCGTCCGGGGCGGCGAGCTGCAGGTCGTGACTCGCGTGACGGAGGGTTTGACGGTGCAGGGATCGGCCTCTTACAACAAGAGTTTCGAATCGAACTCGCCGTTCCTGATCAACAACAATCCGGCGAGCCCGAATTTCGGCAAGCCAATCACCTCGATTCCAAACGTATATGGCTTGCAAGGCAGCCCGCTGGGCGAATCGCCCCTGTTCCAAGGGAATATGCGGGTTCGGTACGAGTTCCCGCTGGGCGAGTACAAGGCCTTCGGCCAGGTGGGCGGGCAGTATTACGGCGGCTCGTGGTCGACGGTCGGCACGGTCGACAATTACTACATGGGCGGATGGACAACGTTCAATGCGGCTGCAGGCATTTCAAAGGATGCCTGGAACCTGCAACTCTTTGTGCAGAATCTGGGTGACAAGCTCGCCAGTACCTACACGAATTCCGCTCAGTTTATTCTTACGGAGACCCCGCTGCGACCCAGAGTCGCAGGCATCAAGTTTGGCTACAAGTTTTAGCATCGAAAGCGGGCAGTAACGCCCGCTTATTTTCCAGGCCCGGTATCCTTTGAGGGCTATGCAATCAGCGCTCACAAGTTCACCCTCCTCGCGCGTTGAGACTGAGGTCAGGCGAATCGGCGCATTGATGGAGCGCGGAGAGTTCGCACAGTCGCTGCGGGCCGCCCAGGCATTGCAAATGGAGGTGCCCGAAAACCGCGATGTACTCTACATGCTCGCGGTCAGCCAGCGGCATATGAAGCGCATTTCCGCTGCACTCGAGACCCTTAGTCTATTGGAGAAACACCATCCGAGTTTCAGCCGGTTGTTCCAGGAACGCGGCCACTGCAACGTGGCCATGAACGCAGCGTCGCCGGCCATCGACGCCTATCGGCACGCGGTTGCACTCAATTCGTGCTTGGCGGAGAGCTGGAACGCATTACGCGCGCTATATCGCATGCTGGGCCGAACCGCGGACGCCGAATTCGCGGCCGGTCAAGCGGCGCAGCTTGCGACTTTGCCCGCCGAGATTCGAACGGCCTTCGCGATGTTCGCCGACGGGCAGCTGGTCGTCGCCGAGGAGCTGATTCGCCGCTATTTGCGCACCCACGGCGAACACGTCGAGGGCATGCGGTTGCTCGCCAAGATCGCCGTGGAATTCGAGGTCGACTATGACGCGCAGGTGCTGCTCGAAAGGGTGTTGGCCCTGGCGCCGGATCACCAGGTGGCGCGCCACGAGCTCGCACTCGTGCTGCTCAAGCGCCAAAGGCACGAGCAAGCGCGCGAGCAGATCGCAAAACTCCTGAATGCCGATCCAACCAGCCGCGCGTACCGGAGCATTTATGCTGCGGCCTGCTCCGGGCTTGGCGACTACGAGCGAGCGCTGCCGCTGCAACGTGAGTTGGCGGCCGAGACGCCGGAGGAGCCGGAGCCGCAGTTGTCGATCGCGCATTCTCTGAAAACGCTCGGTAGGACGAGTGAGGCGATCGAGACCTATCGAGGCGCGGCGGCGACACGCCGGAGCTTCGGCGATGCGTATTGGAGCCTGGCGAACCTCAAGATCTACCGCTTTACCGAGNNGATCGACAACATCACTCTCGCGCCCGTGCTGACCAAGCGCATGAAACGCGAGGAGGCGAGCGCGACGATCGGGCTCGCGGATCGCTATCACCTATGTTTTGCACTCGGCAAGGCGCTCGAGGACCGGGAGCGATATGCCGAATCGTTCGCGTGTTACGTGCGCGGCAATTCGCTGAAAAGGACAGAAGTCCGCTACCGCCGCGAGAGTCTCGAGCGCATTGCAGGTCTGCAGGCATCTATCTGTACGCAGGATTTTTTTACATCGCGAAGAAACTTCGGCTGCAAGAGCGCAGCTCCCCTCTTCATCGTCGGTTTACCGCGATCCGGCTCGACGTTGATCGAGCAGATCCTGGCGTCGCATTCGAAGGTCGACGGAACAATGGAACTTGCGGATATCCCGCGCCTGGCGCAGGAGCTGCAGTCGAGCGAGATCGCGGGTAAGAATTCGGGTTATCCGAATTTACTCGCCGACCTGAGCGCGCAGATGTGCGAAGGAATGGGCGAGCGGTACCTTCGCGACACGCGCGCGTATCGCCAGGGTAAGCCGCACTTCGTCGATAAGATGCCCAATAATTTCCGCTACTTGGATCTCATTCACCTGATCTTGCCGAACGCCAAGATCCTCGATGCGCGCCGCGAGCCCATGGCCTGTTGCTGGAGCATTTTCAAGCAGCTATTCGCCGCAGGGCAGCAGTTTGCCTACGACATGGATGACGTCGCCCGCTACTATCGGCTGTATGTCGAGCTCATGGAGCATTGGGAGCGTGCGCTGCCCGGCAAGATCCTGCGCGTTCAGCATGAAGACGTGGTCAACGACCTCGAATCGAACGTGCGCCGCATACTTGACTTCTGCGAACTTGAATTTGAGCCGGCGTGCCTTGAGTTTCACAGGACTCGCCGCATCGTGCACAGCGCAAGCTCCGAGCAGGTGCATCAACCCGTCTACAGGGAATCGATCGACCAGTGGCGGCATTTCGAACCCTGGCTGGCACCGTTGAAAACCGCGCTGGGGTCCTTGGCTCAATGCGCCGCATCGAGTACTGAGTAACGGGTTATAGTCGACTAATTGATAAAAAAGGGGATGGAGCATGAATTTCAATCCAAAGCTCTCGTATGCGATCGCCGCAATTCTCAGCGGATCCAGCGCCGGCTTGGTGCACGCGGCGACGGCGACGGCGACCGACACCGATACCAGCACGGACATGATCCAGGAGATCACGGTGACCGCGCAGCGCCGCACGGAGAACATACAGGACGTGCCGATCTCGATTCGGGCGTTGACCGGCGAGACGCTGAGCCAGCTGAACGTACAGACGCTCGACGACTACCTCAAGTATCTGCCGAATGTGACGACGGCGAACAACGGGCCGGGCCAGAACGAGGTTTTCATGCGCGGCCTGAGCGCCGGTTCGCAGCCCAGCCA
>PKXS01000070.1 GCA_003132425.1 Gammaproteobacteria bacterium
TCAAGATCGACCGCAGTTTCGTCCGGGATCTGGTGACCGACTCCAGCGATTTGGCGATCGTGAGCGCGATCATCGCCATTGCGCGGCACATGCACATTCAGGTGATTGCGGAAGGCATCGAGGGATATCAACAGGCGGAGATTCTGCGCAAGCTGGGCTGCACCGTGGGACAAGGTTTCTTGTTCGCAAAGCCGATGCCGGCCGATGAGTGCCTGGAATTGCTCGGCGACAACGCGGTGGGCACCGACGAGGTCGACGATATGCTCGCTGTCTTTGCGACCGGTCGCGCGTGAGCCGGAACCCGGTAGAGCCGCAATAGGGCGGGTGCTACAGTGGGTGAATCATGCAGCGGCCGGATTCACAGACACGCGGCGCGGGGGAGCTTCTAGATGCGAATCGTCGCTACTACGACTCGCTCTGGTCCGGCGCTCGCCTGGTCGAGCCGCAGCAATTCAATACCTGGCCCCTGGTGCGGTCCGTAGTGCCGCAGTTCGGCCGGATGCTCGAGGTTGCGCCCGGCCTGCGGCCGCGGCTCCCCATCGCAGATACGCAGTTCGTAGACATCAGCGCGCCGGCGCTCGNNGCTCGCGAAGCTTCGCGAGCGCGGTGGGTCGGTCGTGCTCGGCCAGGTGGCATTCCTGCCGTTTGCCGACCGTACGTTCGATCTGGTGTGCGCGCTCGATATCATCGAGCACGTGGATGACGACGACGGCGCCCTGGCGGAATTATCGCGAGTGGCAACGCATGGCGCGGTCGTGCTGCTTTCGGTGCCGCTGCACCCTTTGCGTTGGACCTCGTTCGACGACTTTGTCGGACACAAGCGCCGTTATGAACCGGCGCGATTGCAGGCGAAATTAGCGGGGCATCATTTTGTGGTCGAGCAAAGCGCCGTGTTCGGGATGCAGCCGCGCTCATCGCGACTGGTCGACTTCGGCATGTGGTGGCTCATCCATCACCGTGAGCGGGCACTTTGGTGGTACAACAAGGCACTCATGCCCCTCGGTTTGCGCTTGCAGAAGACGCTGCAACTGGCGCCCGGCATGATCGACATGGAGGGCGTCGACGAGATTCTTCTTGTTTGCCGCATGGACGCGGCGAATCGAGAATAGGCTGACGGTCCACAGCGCTGACACCATGAATAACATCGAAGCGCCGGCAGCGGGGGCGCAATGCTCTTCGATCGAGCCGACCCGGGCCGACCCGTCGGTGGAACAGGCTTATGCGCGCTTGCGGGCCTGCACCGGCGATGGCGCTCGAATTGCGGCGACTGCAGATCTGATATTGGTCATTCACGATGACTTTTACGCGCAGCTGTGCGAGTACCCGTACCGGGCCAAGCGCGCCTTCGAAACCATGAATCCGCATGCATCCATTCGGATCAGCAGGGAACGGCTCGGGCTATATAGCCGCTATGTGGCGGAACACGGACCGCGGATCCTCGCGGCGTATCCGGCGCTTGCCGGCGACTCAAAGGTCTGGGACGCGATAGATCGCTTATTCGTCGCGATGATCGTCGACCGTTACGAGGCCGACATCGCCTTCATGTTTGTCCATTCGATTCGGCGCAATATGAGCCACGGAATTTGGCGACCGGTTGCGTATTCGTTTCCGCCTCCGAGCAAGCTGCGCGCATTCTCGACCGCATCGGTTCATCGCCGGCTCGCCGTGCGCGGCCGCGTCGATCTCGAGCTGCTACGCACCGCACTGAAAGTACCAAATTTCTCTATACCATTCAAAGATGTAGAACGAGATTCTCAGAAGATTCTCGAACGGGTGGAGCAGTTACTCTACGGCGGCGCGCCGGATGCTGCGCAGCCGGTGGCGCTTGACGTCGTGGAAGCCGGATTCTTTCGCGATCGGAGCGCGTTTGTGGTGGCTCGATGGATCTTCAGCGACGACAGCATCGCGCCGTTTGTGATCGCGCTGCTGAACAGTTCCGAGGGCATCTTCGCCAACGCCGTGCTGCATCGGGTCGCGGATATACACGGCCTGTTTAGCTCGGCTCTCGCCAATTTTCATGTGACAACCCGGCTTTATTATCAGACTTGCGTGTTCCTATTCAGCCTCATGCCGCGGCGTCCGTTCGGGCATCACTATTCCACCATCGGCTTCAACCATGTCGGCAAGATCGCCATATTGAATGAGATCACCGACCAGATACGCGCCGGACACAGGCTCCAGCGCTCCGCGGGCGTGCCCGGCACGGTCGCGCTCGGATTCACATTTGATGACTGCGCATACCACTTGAAAGTCATTCGCGATCAGCCGACCACTTACTACAAGTGGGGTGTGTATCCGGGAGTGGCGGCCGTGTGCGACAAATACCGGGTGGTTCACGAGATAAACCGCGCCGGAAGCATGTTGGACAACGTGATGTACTTCAATCTGCGGCTCGATCCCGGCATGTTCGATCCAGAGTTGCTGCAGGAAATTTGCCGGCAGGCCGCGGGCAGCGTGCAGGTGGATCGGGACGGCGTCTTTTTACGCTCGCTGATCGTGCAGCTGAAAATAGTTCCGCTGCCGGTGTTTCTCGCCCGCGCCGACGCGAGCGAGACCAGAGCCGTGATCATCAGTCTCGGGGACTGCATTCGCAACAACGCCGCCACCAATATCTTCAATAAGGACTTGGACTCGAGAAATTATGGGGTCGGCCGATACGGCCGAGTATTTCTGTTCGACTACGATGCGGTGGAGAAACTGACGGATGTCAAAATCCGCACCAATACGGACCGCGAACCCGGCGAAGAAGGAGTGCCAAGCTGGTTCTTCGAGGACGGGGTGATCTTCCTGCCGGAAGAGCTCGAGCACGGAATGCAATTCACGAGCGACCTCGCGCGACGTAGTTTCCGGGAGGAGAATTTCGATCTGCTGACGGTTGAGTACTGGCTCGACGTGCAGCAAAAGCTGCTGCGCGGCGAAGTCCCGGAGATTCAGATGTACCCCGACAGCGCGAAACTTGATGCCGCTGCCGCCGGCGAGGCCGACGCGCGGCGTTAAGGATCACTTGCGCAAATACGCGGCAAGCTTGCTGTGGGTGCGCACCGCATCTTCTTCCGTCCAAGGAGTATCCAACCCCTGCGATTCGCGGATCAGGCGTTCGAAGTCGGCCGCGGGCAACGGGCGGCTGAAGTGATACCCCTGATACTCGTCGCAGCCGGCGCTCCTCAGGAATTCGAGCTGCGCAGGCGTTTCCACACCCTCGGCAACCACCTTGAGACGCAGACTGTGTGCGAGAGAGACGATCGCGCGCACGATCGACGCGTCCTCCGGACGACTCACGATCTCGTTGATGAACACGCGATCGATCTTGAGCTTGTCGATCGGGAAGCGGCGCAAATAGCTCATACTCGAATAGCCGGTACCGAAATCATCCACCGAGACGAGCACTCCCATTTTGCTCAGCTGTTCGAGAATTGCGATCGACTCTTCGGGATCGCTCATGACGGCGCTTTCCGTCAACTCGACCTCCAGGTACCGGGCCTCGAGGCCGGCCTCATCGAGCGCATGACGAATATTGTCGACCAATCCGCTATCGCGGAACTGCGAGGCGGACAAGTTGACCGACACGCGCAGGGACGGGACGCCGTCGTCTTGCCAGGCTCGCGCTTGCCGGCATGCTTCCCGGATGACCCACTCGCCGATGGGGCCGATCAAGCCGCACTCTTCCGCCAGCGGGATGAATTGCGCAGGTGATACCACGCCGCGTTTGGGGTGCACCCAGCGGATCAGGGCCTCCGCGCTGCGGACTGCGCCGCTCAGAGTATCCACCTTCGGCTGGTAGTAAAGTTGAAATTGGTTCAGAGCGACGGCGCTGTGCAGGTCGCTTTCGAGCTGCACTTGATCCTCCGTGCCGGCTTGCATACCGGGCGCGTAGCGCTGGACGTTGCCGCGACCGCGCTGTTTGGCCGAATACATGGCGGCGTCCGCATGTGCGAGCAGAGCCTCGATAGAGGCGCCATCGGTCGGATAAATGGCGATGCCGATGCTGGGCGAGGTATGGACATCGATGCCGGCGATGCGTACCGGGGCCTGTAGGGTCTCGATGGTACGGGTCGCGAGCAGCGCGGCGTCCTCGGGGTCGGCGATGGAGTTGCTGACGAGGACGAACTCATCGCCACCAAAGCGAGCCACNNAAAGAATCATTGATGAGCTTGAAGCGGTCGAGGTCGCATACGAGAAGTGCAAACGACAGGCCGTCGCGGTCGGCGTGCGCCATCGCTTGCGTCAGCCGATCGTCCAACAAGACGCGATTCGGCAGACCCGTGAGAACGTCGTGTGTGGCCAAGTGGCGGAGCTGCCGATTCGCGGCTTCCAGTCCGCGTGTGCGCAGCGAGATGACTTCTTCGAGGCGTCCCACCTGGTCTTTGACCAGGCGATCATTTTCCCACTTGCGGCTCAGTGCGGTGGCACACTGCAGAACCTCGATCGGCTCGGCGGGTTTGCGCAGCACCAGCAGCTTGTCGCAGTGGCCGAGCCGCTCGACGACCTCCGTCCAGTCGTAGTCCGTGTGGGCCGAACAGATGACGACCTGCACATCGGGATCCGTGGCCCACAGGCGCTCAATTGTTTCGAGGCCATCCCAGCCGGGGGGCATGCGCATATCGACGAATGCCATCGCGTACGGGCGCCCGTCGGCGACCGCTTGGCGCACCATCGCCACGCCTTCCTGCCCCTGATGCGCGGAGTCGATCTCGAAGTTCGGGCGAGCCGCGCCGGGCGCCGGCTCGCCGAAAATTTCTGCTTCCAATGCGCCAAGCGCGGCCTGCGCATTTTGCTCGGCGTGGGCACCCAAGACCTTGCGAAAATCATGATGAATGGCTGCATTGTCATCGATGATGAGAATGCGCCGGTTGACGAGAGCGGTTGAGCTATACACCGGCGGCCTCCCGGGTCGCGCACGGCAGCTCGAGAATGAACGCTGCGCCGCGTCCCGGCCCGTCGCTCATCGCATGCAGGGATCCGCCGAGGTCCTGCGCCGCGAGCGCGCCGCTGTGCAGACCGAAGCCGTGCCCGGACTGGCGGGTCGTGAAGCCATGAGTGAAAAGGCGCCCCATATTCTCCGCGGGGATACCCACGCCATTGTCGATGACGGAGATGCGCACGCCGTTCGCCGCACGCTCGATGCGCAGCGTGAGAAGTTTGTCGGTCCTGCCGGACTCGTCGCACGCGTACTTGGCGTTGCGCACGAGGTTCACCAGAATCTGCAGCACCTTGTGCTTGTCCACGGTGATCGGAGGCACCTCGCCGAACTCGCGGCGCAGCGTCACTCCGTGGCGCGCGAAAGCGCCGGCATTCAGGCGCAGACTGTCCTCCACCAGGTCGGCCACTTCGACGGTCTCGGTGACGCCGCACAGCTTGGCGTAGCTCTGCTGCATCGACACGGTGTCCTTGATGTGTTCCAGGTTGTCACGCAGCGATGCGAGTTCTTGCAGAGCCATCTGCCGGTCGTTCATCAACTGCTCGCCTAGGGTGGCAAGGTAGTCCGGAATTCGCTTGCCGCGCTCATCGTTGGCGATGAATTCGGCCACTCGCGGCCCTTGCTGCTGCAGCAGGGCCGCAATGCGCGACACGCCGAGCGCTTTGGATTGTTTGACCCGCTCTGACACCAGGCTCGCCGAGATGTTGACGCTGTTCAGGATGTTGCCAACATTGTGCAAAACATTGGTCGCGACTTCGGCCATGCCTGCCTGGCGCGATGCGGCCACGAGTTGCTTGTTGACCCGCTCGAGTTCCTGGGCCGTATCCTTACGGATGCTGATATCCCGGAGGAATTCCATCGAGTACTCGGGCGCGCCGTTGTCTTCGCGAACCAGCGAAGTCGTCGTGCGGACCCACAGGGAGGTCCCGTCCTTTCGGACATAGCGTTTCTCGTGGTCGATGAAGTCGATTTCACCGTTCCACAGGCGCTTGAGTTCCTTCGACGTGCATGCGAGGTCCTCGCTATAGGTCACGTTGCCGATGGACTTGCTTGCAAGTTCGCTCGGATCAAAGCCCAGCATCGCGCAGAATGCCGGATTGCAGCGCAGGTATCTGCCGTTGCGGTCCGCATGCGCGATGCCGATCGGCGCCTGTTGGAAGGTATCGTGATACAGAGTCTCCGCTTTGCGCAGATTGTCGCGAGCGGCGACGAGATCCGTGAAATCGCTGATGGTACCGACGAAGCCGGCAACACCGTGGGCAGCGACGATCTGTTCGGAGAAGTAACGTATGGTGCCTTCAGTGGGCTGCGTCCTGTACTCAAATCGTACCGGCCGCGGCCGGCGGCAAAAGTCGGCCCATGCCTCTTCGATGCGCAACCGATCGTCGGGGTGAACGCCATGAACCCAATCGTCCGCGCTCTGCTCGGGAGACAACCTGAAAATCCGCCGATATTCGGGATTGACGTAGCTCACGCTGGCTGTCGCATCGGTGTGATAAATGGCGACCGGCGCGCTGTCGAGCAGCGCTCGGACCAGCGCGGCATCGGCGAGCGACGGCGTCGCGGATCGCAGGGTCGCGGGCTTCGGTCCGCAGAGCATCTCCAGCTCGGCCAGGTGCGCGCGGAGCTCGGCGTGAGCAACGGCTTGCTGAGCCAGCAGAATGAGGGACGTGCGTCGTTCAGCGGACAGATGCCCCGCAGCGGTGCCATAGACGGCGAGTGTGCCCAGCACTTCGCCGCCGGCGGTCCGCAGAGCGCAGCCTGCATAGGAACGGACGGCGAGCGTCCCGATCATGAATCCGCAACTGCGGAAGCGCTCATCGCTAGCCGTGTCCGCAACCTCGAACAATTCTGTACTCTGACGGGCGAACTCAAAAAAGGGATCCGACTGCGGCACAGCGGCAGCCGCCGGCGATTCATTTATTCCGCACCACGCTGCGCCGCACCCGGTGAGCACGATGGACGCGAAGGGCGTCCGGCAAAGCCTAGCCGCGAGCTCTGCAATACCGCCGAAAGCCGGGTCCAAAGATCCGGCCGCTGGAACGATGGGGACGGCAGGACGCGGGCCGCTGCACGCTCCCGTAGTGGGTTCCGGATTCATACGACCGGCGCTGGTCGCGACGCAATGCTCATCGTTTAGCGCCCCCGCGCCAACTGTTGTTGCCGATCAGCGTATTGTGGATTATGTGACCAACCGGAAGGGTGGCGACTGCATCACACGAGCAACGCAAGGACAGCGAAGTGCGTCGCATAACGTGCTTAGTGAGTATCATGGACGCGCAATTGATGGTGCCGGCGGAGATCGGGTCTATGGCAATGCCTCGCAGTTGTGCATGCTGAACGGACACCCCGGTCCCTGGAATCCCGGCATCCAATCGCAAGTGCCCGTGGAACTGCGCCATCTGTGCACGATCTTCAGGCCGGAAAACGTATTAAGCAGCATCGCCGGGGTCGCGGAGCTGCGCGGTCTTACGGGATTCTCGGCGGCCGAGCTGGTCGTATTCCGGCCGCAACGGCTGGTGTTGCACGAGCTTCTGATCCGTGTCACTGCCGACTTTGCGGTGCCGGACGGTTGGCGGATCGAGGATCTCGGCATCAATTTTCGCGCAATGGCGACGCTCATTCTGATGCGATACATCGCGCCGGAGATGGACGCGGTCACGGCCGCGTTTGAACTCGCCCGGCGCCGTCTGAGGGACATCATTCATACCGCGCTCAGCACAGTCGCGCCCGAGTCGGCGCCGGCCGCTGCGCCCGCCGCGCGCTCGGCCGCGTCCCGGCTGTTTTCGCGCATCGCGCGACGCCGCAGCATCACAGACGCCGTCGACGAGCGCAGCTGGGGTCCGCACCAGGTTGCCGAGTGCGAGCGGCTGGCGAGGACGGCGGCCGATTCGTTGGAGGAGGCGGCGTATCGAGCGCTTGCGCGAGTGATGGCCGCGCTTTTTACCCTCCATGGTCGCGCGTGGGGTGCCAGGGAGCTGATCGTGTCGCTTGCCACCGATCTGGCTTGCAACGCCTATGGTAGCGATGCAGTGGGCCGTGCGATCGAACCTCTCCTGCAGCGCGCGGCGCGCAGCGAATGTTTTGGCCTGCTGGCGCCCCAGGAGCGGCCGGTCGTCATTAATACCAAGGGACCCTCCGCCTCGGGCAAGAGCACTTTGCGCCCCTTGCAAAAAAAGCTGGCCGGGGACATCGGCGTGCGGTGGAACGACTTCGCGCTGATCAGCCCGGACATTTGGCGCAAGCAGCTGCTTGACTACGGCGCGCTCGGCAACGAATATAAATACGCCGGCGCGTTTACCGCGGAGGAGCTGCAAATAATAGATCAGAAGCTCGACCGCTACATGACGCGCAAGTACCAGCGCGGCGACATGTCGCACCTATTGATCGACAGGTTTCGCTTCGACAGCTTCGCTCCGGATTCGGACGAGGCGGGCAGTAATCTGTTGACGCGCTTCGGTCAGACGGTCTACCTGTTCTTCATGATTACCCCGCCTGAATCGCTGGTCGAGCGCGCTTGGACGCGCGGGCTCGAGGTCGGCCGCTACAAAGCCGTGGACGATACGCTGGCACATGCCGTCGAAGCTTATACGGGAATGCCCGAGTTCTTTTTCACTTGGGTTCGCCGCACCGACAAGCGCATCCAGTTCGAGTTTCTGGACAACAGCGTGCGCTTAGGGGAGCGTCCGCGGACCATCGCTTTCGGCGATAACGGCACATTCAACTTGCTGCACGTCAAAGGACTGCTGGACATTGCGCGCTATGGGCGCGTGAATGTCGATGCCACAAATCCGGCGCTTCTGTACGCGAACCGGGAACTGCTGGCGCCCCTGCATAACACGGGTTTTCTGCGGCAGTGCGTCGATGAATTCCGGGTCATCAATTTTGCCGACCGGGCGACAGGGCGCATATACCTGCGCCTCGAATCCGGTACTCCAATCCTGATCGACAATGAGCCGCTGCAATCGGCGATTGCGGATCCCGATACCATGGCGGGTGTGCGGTCAGTGGCGCCGAGCGCGCTCGGCGGCGCCGTGCCGGCGGGCGAGGATGCGCAGTATTTATGCCGCTCGCAGAGCACTTCCACGGCGCCGACGCTCGGCGAGTGGGGATCGGCGAGCCCGCAGAGCCGCTAACCCAGGAAGTCGCAGTATCGATCGACGTGCGCCGCGAGGTCGAGAGTGTGCTGACGCGTCAGCCGCTCGGCCAATTCGGTGTCGCGCCGCTCGAGGGCTTCGATGATCTTCAGATGGTCGATGATCGATCGGGCCGCGCGGTCGATTTGCGTGATGGTCGCGCGGCGAATGGCGCGTACGTGGATGAGGAGGTTGCGAGTGGCATCCACGATGGTTTGCGAGCCGCCGAGGGCGATGACCGCGGTGTGAAAGGTGATGTTGGCATCGGAGTACTCGCACAAATGCTCGGATGGCGGCGAGTTCTGAAATTCGTCGAACAGATGCCGCAGCTTGGCGATCTCCGCGTCCGGCGCGTGTAGCGTCGCGAGCCGCGCGGCCATGGACTCGAGCGCGGCCCACATCTGGATCATCTCCATAATCTCGCGCTTCGACTTTCGAATGATGTAGATTCCGCGCCGCGGCATGGTGCGGATGAAACCCTCCTGCTCAAGAAGCGACAGCGCCTCGCGAATGGGGGTCCGGCTGACGCCAAGCGCTGTCGTCAGCTGCCGCTCGTCCAGCCGCAACTCCTGCTTAGGGTCGTAAATATCAGTATCGGCGATGGCACCTTTGAGTAGTGCATAGGCCTGATCGCGCAGGCTCATCGAGTTCAGCGGCGCGAGCGCGAGCGAGGTCGCGGCGGAAGCCCGTTGAATCATCGTTTCGGTGGTGTTCATGAACCTGCTCCGTGCATTTCCTAAAGAATCGCTTGCAAAGCGTTAGTTCCGGTCGCTGCTGCGGGCCGAAACAACATAATCAAGGCGGCGCGATAGATATATTATATTGCACGGGATATTTACCTCGTGAATTAATCCACTCTTGTCCGCGGTTTAACTTATCCATGCCGCGTCGGGACGCACGCGGCCCGGAATTTACGCACACACACCCCTGCGTCCGGACCTTTAAGTGGCCGCCACGAGCTTGGTTTATCCCCCCCGGGTGGCTGCTTGACAGTCTGAAACCCACTCGTATATGGTATATCAGACGGAGAAGTATAGAGCGAAGTATAGGGCTGGTAATTGTTCGAAGTCACGAGCTCGAATCATAAATTTAGGGGAGTAGCGGGTGGGTGAGTCTCGGCGAGTAGACATGTTACCCATTCATTCCAAGCGAATCGGCCGCGCATACGCGTGCCCGCCAAATTCACGCAAATCCGCGGTGCATTTTTCCGCATTCACCCGTGCGTTGTCGTTCAACGCGATACTCGTATTCGACAGCAGATTCACGAAGTTGGAGGCAACATGGCAACCGTAAACCCCGCGCCGATTCAGGCAAAGACGACGACCGCTGAAGATACTCTGCAACGAAAGAGCCGCGACGCGAGTGTGATCTANNAAGAACGAGGGCGTCGACACGATTTTTACGCTTTGCGGCGGCCACATCATCGATATTTATGACGGCTGCGTCGATGAAGGCATTCGCATTATCGATGTGCGCCACGAACAGGTCGCCGCGCACGCGGCCGACGGCTATGCGCGCCAGACCGGTAAGCTTGGCTGCGTCGTCACGACGGCCGGCCCAGGGTGCACGAACGCAGTCACGGGCATTGCCACCGCCTTACGCTCCGAGAGCCCAGTCCTGCACATCGGCGGTCAGGGCGCGCTGACGCAGCACAAGATGGGTTCGCTGCAGGATCTGCCGCATGTGGCCATGATGACTCCCATCACCAAATTTGCGGCGACGGTGTCCAGCACCGAACGCGTGGCCGACATGATCTCCATGGCGGCGCGCGAAGCGTTCAGCGGCGCGCCGGGACCGGCGTACTTGGAGATTCCGCGCGATGTGCTCGATCGCGAAGTCGATATCAGCAAGGCCGTCATACCCCAGCCGGGCAAGTACCGAGCCTCGACCCGTTCCATCGGCGACCCGCGCGATATCGAGAAGCTGGCCGACATTCTCGTCAATGCCGAGCGGCCGGCCATCTTGTACGGACAGCAGGTGTGGACCTCGCGCGGCCAGAACGAAGCGATAGCGCTGCTGCGCGGCCTCGACANNGCCAGCGCCGACGTGCTGGTGATCGTCGGCACGCCGTTCGACTTCCGCATGGGCTACGGCAAGCGCATCAGCAAGGACTTGACGCTGGTTCAGATCGACATGGACTACCGGACCGTCGGCAAGAATCGCGACATCAGCCTAGGGTTGGTCGGCGATCCCGGCGCGATCCTCGGTGCGGTGCTGCAGGCCGCCTCGGGGCGCATCAAGGGCGACAAGCGGCAAACGCGAAAGCAGTGGTTGAAGCAGCTCAGCGACGCAGAATCGGTCGCCACCGAAAAGCTGATGCCGCTGTTCAAGTCGAACAACATGCCGATTCACCCGTACCGCGTCGCGTGGGAACTGAATGAGTTTCTGGCCGACAACACGATTTACATCGGCGACGGCGGCGACGTCGTCACGATCTCGGGACAGGCGGTGCGGCCGCGGCGTCCGGGCCAATGGATGGATCCGGGCGCGCTCGGCTCGCTCGGAGTCGGCACCGGCTTTGCAATTGCGGCCGGGCTCGCCAATCCCACGAAAGAGGTGCTGTGCTATTACGGTGACGGCTCGTTCGGCATGACGGCCTTCGATATGGAGACGGCCAACCGATTCGGCGTCCCGTACCTGGCGGTCATCGGCAACAACTCGGCGATGAACCAGATTCGCTACGGCCAGCTTGCCAAATACGGCGAGCAGCGCGGCAGCGTCGGCAATCTGCTGGGCGATGTCCCGTTCGGCAAATTTGCCGAAATGCTCGGCGGCTACGGCGAGGAAGTGCGCGACCCTGCGCAGATCGCGCCGGCACTGCAGCGGGCGCGCGAGTCGGTGCGCAAATTGCGCCGCTCGGCGGTCGTCAACATCTGGGTGGACCCGCGCGAATATGCGCCGGGCACCAAGAATCAAACGATGTACAAGTAAGCCGCCGCAAGGGAGTGATTGCATGGGAAAGGCGTTAGACGGAGTCCGAATTCTCGATTTCACGCATGTGCAGTCGGGACCGACCTGCACTCAGTTGCTGGCGTGGTTCGGCGCGGACGTGATCAAGGTCGAGAAGGCCGGCGTCGGCGACGTCACGCGCGAGCAGCTGCGCGATATCCCGGATGTGGACAGCCTGTATTTCACGATGCTGAACCACAACAAGCGGTCGGTGACTCTGGACACCAAGAGCGAGCCCGGTAAGCAGGTGCTGGAGAAATTGGTCAAGCATTGCGACGTACTGGTGGAGAACTTCGCGCCCGGCGCGCTCGACCGCATGGGTTTCACGTGGGAGAGGATTCAGCAGCTGAACCCGCGCATGATCGTTGCGTCGATCAAGGGCTTTGGGCCGGGACCGTATCAAGACTGCAAGGTGTACGAGAACGTTGCCCAGTGCGCGGGGGGGTCTGCCTCGACCACCGGATTCGACGACGGGCCGCCGCTCGTGACGGGCTCGCAGATCGGCGACAGCGGCACCGGATTGCATCTGGCGCTCGGTATCGTGACGGCGCTCTACCAACGCAAAGCCACCGGCCGCGGCCAAAAGGTGTTGGCCGCGATGCAGGACGGCGTGCTGAACCTATGCCGCGTCAAGTTGCGCGACCAGCAGCGCCTGGCGCGCACCGGAGTCATGAAGGAATACCCGCAATACCCCAACGGAAAGTTCGGCAGCGCCGTGCCGCGCGCCGCCAATGCATCGGGGGGCGGGCAGCCGGGAACCATCGTCAAGTGCAAGGGATGGGAGAGCGATCCGAACGCGTATCTGTACTTCATCGCGCAGGCGCCCGTTTGGAAGGCGATCTGCCGCGCGATCGGGAAAGAGGAGTGGATCACCGATCCGAACTTCGCCACGCCGGATGCGCGTCTGCCGAGGCTGGTAGAGGTGTTTGCGACCGTGGAGAAATGGACGGTCACGAAGACCAAGTTCGAAGCCATGGCGCTGCTCAACGAGCACGACATCCCGTGCGGCCCGATCCTATCGATGGAGGAGTTGGCGAATGAGCCGTCGCTGCGCGCCACCGGCACGATAGTGGAGGTCGACCATCCCAAGCGCGGCAAGTATCTGACGGTGGGAAACCCGATCAAGTTGAGCGACAGCGTGACCGAAGTGAAGCGCTCGCCGTTCTTGGGCGAGCACACCGACCAGGTTCTGGCGGAGCTCGGGTACGGGACGGCGGACGTCGCCGCGCTGCGCGCGAAGAAAGTAATTTGACGCATGCGAAGAATTCGCACGCGAAGCATTTGAGGAAGTAGAGGATGACATACGACAAGAACGCTGTACGCAGCATACTGGATCATGCCAGGGCTGCGGGTCGCGAAGCTCTGACCGCGCCCGAGGCCAGGGGCATCTGCGAGGCGTACGGCATCGTCATCCCGAAGGAAGGCGTGGCAACCAGCGCGGAAGACGCGGCAAAGGTCGCCTCCGACATCGGTTTCCCGGTGGTCATGAAGATCGTTTCCCCGCAGATTCTGCACAAGACCGAGGCGGGCGGCGTCATCGTCGGCGTCAAGTCATCGGAACAGGCGGCGCAGGCCTATGCAACGATCGTCGGCAACGCCCGCAAACACGACGCGAAAGCCGAAATTCTCGGCGTTCAAGTGCAGCAGATGTTGCCCGGCGGCCAAGAGGTCATCATCGGCGCGGTCACCGACCCGGCGTTCGGCAAGCTGGTGGCATTTGGGCTCGGCGGCATTCTGGTCGAAGTGCTGAAGGACATTACCTTCCGGCTGGCTCCGGCCAGCAACGAAGATGCGCTGTCGATGCTGGACGGCATCGCGGCGGCCGAGATTCTGCGCGGCGTTCGCGGTGCGAAACCCGCGAACCGCGCGGCGCTCGCGGGCATGATCGAGCGCGTGTCGTCGCTGGTATCGGACTTTCCGCAGATTTCGGAAATGGATCTGAACCCCGTCTTCGCGACCGATGTTGGCGCAACCGCCGCGGACGTGCGCATCGTGCTCGACTTCAAACCGGCCCCTGCGCGCTATCGCCCCAGTCCGGAGCTGGTCGTGGCGCAGATGACCCGCATCATGAAACCGAAAGGCGTGGCGGTGATCGGCGCGTCGGCGGAGGACGGCAAGATCGGCAATTCGGTCATGAAGAACCTGATCAACGGCGGATATCAGGGAGCCATCTACCCCATCCACCCGAGCGCCGACCTCATCATGGGCAAGAAGGTCTACAAGAGCGTCAAGGACGTGCCGGGCGAGATCGACATCGCGGTGTTCGCGATTCCGGCGAAATTCGTCGCGAAGGCATTGGTCGAGGTGGGCGAGAAAAAAATCGCGGGCGCCATATTGATTCCTTCGGGATTTGCCGAGACGGGCAATGTCGCCGGACAAAATGAGCTGGTGGAGATCGGACTCAAATACGGTGTCCGGCTCATGGGACCCAACATTTACGGCTTCTACTACACTCCCAGCAATCTGTGCGCGACCTTCTGCACCGCATACGATGTCAAAGGCAAGGCGGCGTTGTCCTCCCAGTCCGGCGGCATCGGCATGGCGATCATCGGCTTCTCGCGCTCCGCGAAGATGGGCGTCTCGGCCATCGTCGGGGTCGGCAACAAGTGCGACATCGACGAGGACGATCTGCTCGCCTACTTCGAGCAGGACGACAACACCCAGATCATTGCGCAGCATTGCGAGGATCTGAAGGATGGCCGTGCGTTCGCTGAGGTCGCGAAGCGCGTCTCGAAGAAAAAGCCGGTGGTGGTGCTGAAGGCCGGCCGCACCAGCATGGGCGCGCGAGCCGCCAGCTCGCACACCGGAGCGCTGGCCGGCAACGACAAGATCTACGAGGATGTGTTCAAGCAGTCCGGCGTCATTCGGGCGCGAAGCTTGCGCGACCTGCTGGAATTCGCGCGGGGCATTCCGCTAATGCCGACGCCGAAGGGCAACAACGTGATCATCATCACGGGAGCCGGCGGCTCCGGCGTGCTGCTCTCGGATGCATGCGTGGACAACGGCCTGACCCTGATGGCGATGCCCGCCGATCTGGACGCAGCTTTCCGTAAATTCATTCCGCCGTTCGGCGCCGCCGGCAATCCGGTCGACATCACCGGCGGCGAACCGCCGACTACCTATCAGAACACCGTGCGCTTAGGATTGCAGGATCCGCGCATCCACGCGCTCATCCTCGGCTACTGGCACACCATCATCACGCCGCCGATGGTGTTTGCGCGGCTGATGGTCGAGGTCGTGGCCGAAATGCGCGCGAAGGGCATCGAGAAGCCGGTCGTGGCTTCGCTTGCCGGCGACGTGGAAGTAGAGGAGGCGGCGGAGTACCTGTACCAACACGGAATTCCGTCCTACGCGTACTCCACGGAAATTCCGGTTGCGGTGCTCGGTGCGAAGTACCAATGGGCGCGCGGCGCGGGACTGATTCCCAGCGCATGAGCCGATCAGGTGAAGAAGTAGAGGTGAGAGGGGGTATGCATACGCTGGAGGGGAGTGTGCTACTGCGACGAGAACGATTCCAACAAACGTGTTTCATGAGGATCACAAAATGTTAAACGTCAAATTGGCCAAGCTTTTGCAGGTAGCGCTGGCCGCATGCATTGGTACCTGCGCCTTGAATGGGAGCGTCTTTGCCGACGATGCCCAGAACACCCAAGCGCTGAAGGACCAGATGCGCGTCATGAAGCAGCAAATGGATCAGCTGCAGCAGCAAATCGATTCGCTGTCCCAGCAGCAGGCGATGACGCCGACGGGACCGCCCGCAGGCTACGCGCCGAAGGCCGGAGAGGCCAAGCTAACGGCCCTGGAATCAAAGATGGACACGTTCCTGAAGGGCTTTTATGGGGCCCTCGATGTGTCCGTGGATTACACCACCAAGGGCATGAGTGGGATGACGGCCTACCCTTACGGCTATGCCAGCGGCGCCCCCGGCAGCCCGTACGTCATTACGGGGCCGCAGAAGGCGGGGCCCTACGGCAAGGTCGGCTGGCTCGGGGCGATGTCCAGCAACGGATCCAGCATCGGCTACCGGGGCAAGCATACGATCGGCACCTCGGACGTGGACTTCATCTATCAAGTGTCGACGGCCATCGACATGGTGGCAGCGCCTGGTCTCATGGACTCGTGGACCAAGTCCTCGAATGTCGTGCAGGGGGCCATCGGGCTCGGCGACACCTTTTTAGGCTTTCAGGGACAATCCTGGGGCAAGGTGAGGTTTGGCGAGATGTACATGCCGTACAAGACCTCCACGGACCGGCTTAACCCGTTCGGCAGCGGCTTGGGCAACTACGCCGTCATCATGGGCAACACGGGTGGGGACAACCGCGTCGAGTTCGGCACACGGGCGAGCGACGTTGTGGCTTACAGCTCACCCACGGTGGCCGGCTTCAGCTTCGATGCTGCCTATGCGTTCGGCCAGAATGTCGACCCGAACAACGATCTCACGCCTGAGGGGTCCCCGGACTGCCAGGGATCGAATAACCCGGGCAGCGGCAACCTGTTCCTGAACTGCGACGACGGCGGCTTCGACCGTGCATACAGCGCCGACGTCAAGTTCGACAGCCATGGCCTGTATCTCGTTGGAGCCTACGAGATTCATAAGCGGGTGAACCGCAGCAGCGACGGCATCGGCGCGAACATCCCGTACTATGGGTACCTGGTCAGTCAGGGACCCACCGGGCCGAACGCCGGGATGCTCGACTGGGCAGATTACGAAGCCTACGCGGCGGAGTACCCGACAGCGGCGACGGCCGGCTCGCCCGCCTACAACACGGCGGTCGACGTCGCCGATGAATGGGCGATGAAGTTCGGCGCGCAATATAGCTTCGACTTCGGCCTGTCGATCTCCGCCCTGTATGAGGATTTGCATCGCGACCTTCCGCCGGAGATGGAGTTTCAGAACGAGCGCCAGCGCACCGGCAAATGGCTGGCGATCCAGCAGAAGCTCAATGGCGGCGCGGACATAGTCGCCGTGGGTTGGGCGCATGCCGGAGCAACCGTGGGAGACCCGGGTGGGCAGCACAACTTCAACCCGGGTGGGATCGGAAACAACGAGGCCAACATGTACACCGCCCAGTGGTGGCACAAGCTCGACAAGCAGTTGACCATGTACGTCGATGTGGCCGATACCGCGAACGACGGCAATGCGCACTTCGATATCGGCGCCGGCGGTCACGGCATCAAGACCGATTGTCATGATGCCACGCACGCACAGTTCATCGACTACAGCAGCGCCGGCCCGACCACCTGGGGCGGCTGCCATGAGTTAGGCATCTCAACCGGAGTTAATTATAAGTTCTGAGCGGCTGTACGGTGCCGTGACGATAACGCACTGTCCGAAAGGACCACTCCTAGCAGGGATGCTGGGAGTGGTTACCTTCGGAAGCTTCTCCCTGATCCTGGCGCTGCGCGCGCCGGCGCAGGGAGAGATGCACGAGGAAATCGTGGTCACGGCGATCAGGCAGTCCGATGCGGCGACGACCGAGAAAGTGACGACTGCGCTGCAGCAGGATCCCTACCTCTTCAGCGATCACGTCACGGTGATAACCGAGAACGGCGTCGTCAGGCTCGAGGGGTTCGTTAGCGACCTGTCTGATCTGTATAGGATCCTGACATTGGCCCGTCGGATCGCGGGTAAGGGGCGGATCGTCGACGACATCGAGTACATACCGGTGGATGACGATGGGAATTAACTATGATATATCTCGGTCGATATCGGGAGGTGATTAACATGCTTCAGCTTAAAAATCGAATCTCGTGTACTGCGCTAGCGGCGGTGGTCGTGTGTGGCATGGCTGCATGCGCAATGGGTCCTCGCAAATCCGAAGCCCAACTGCAGGAAGACAAGGACACGGCATCTCGTGTTCAGGTTGCGCTTAATACCGACCGTGAGTTGTTTGCCCGCCATATCACCGTGCGGGCCGACAGTGGCGTGGTGACTCTCGGTGGTTATGCGTGGACTCCGGAGGAACTCGAATCAGCGGTTCAGGACGCCGGGTCGGTGTCGGGCGTCGTCAAGGTGGTCGATCGCATCGAAGTCGATCGCGGCGCCATTAGCGATTCGCAAGTCACTCGCTAAGCGAACCGGACTCAATGGAGGGGATGCACGCTGATGAAGATAGCGATCATCGGTGTCGGTGCGATTGGCGGCTTCATTGGGACCCGGCTTGCGCTTGCCGGAGAGGACGTGACCTTTATCGCACGAGGCGCGAACCTCGAGGCGCTGCGTAGCCGCGGCATTCGGCTGGTGACGGCCGACGGCGAGAAGGTCATTCCGAAGGTCAAGGCCACCAACGACTACGCGGCCGCCGGCCCGCAAGACCTTGTCATCCTCGCGATGAAGGCGCATCAAGTTGAAGCGGTCGCCCTCGAGGTGCCGAAATTGTTCGGACCCGACACTGTCGTGGTTCCGATGCAAAACGGCATACCGTACTGGTACTTTCACCGGTATCCCGGCGAACTCGCGGGGACGCGGGTGCGCAGCGTCGATCCGAGCGGATTGATCAGCGAGCATATTCCGTGCGAGCGCGTCGTCGGCTGTGTGGTGTATCCGGCCGCGGAATTGGTCGCGCCCGGAGTCATCAAACACGTCGAGGGCAATCGGTTCCCGGTCGGCGAGCCGGATACGACGACAAGCGAGCGCATTGCGCGCGTGTCGGAATGCTTCATCAGGGGCGGCCTGCAGGCTCCGGTGCTCAGCGATATCCGCGCCGAGATTTGGCTGAAACTGTGGGGCAACCTGACGTTCAACCCGATCAGCGCACTATCGCGCGCGACGCTTGCCGGCATCTGCCAATATCCGCCGAGCCGGGCTCTCGCCGTAGCGATGATGACCGAGGCGCAGGCTATCGCCAACAAACTGGGCGTCACATTCCGCGTTCCTCTCGAGAAGCGCATTGCGGGCGCAGAGAAGGTAGGCAACCACAAGACCTCCATGCTGCAGGATGTCGAGGCTGCGCGCACTCTCGAGATCGACGCGCTGCTGGGTTCGGTGTTGGAGATGGCCCAATTGACCGGCACACCGGCTCCGCACCTGGACGCGGTATATGCGCTGACGAAGCTGCTGGCCAAGAGTTTGGACGAAGGAAAAGCGACAGGCAGTGCGGTGTCATCAGCCGTGTGAACCTGACCGATCGATCGATTATCAAACTGACCGGGTCAATTTGCATCACTGCGAGGCGGTCGCTCGCCAGTTGGCGACGAAGCGCCGATTTTGAAATCTCATCCGACTGACGGGGCCGAGACATGAATGTTCACGAATATCAGGGTAAGGAAATCTTGCGCAAGTACGGCGTGGCAACGCCGCGCGGTGTCCCTTGCTTTTCGGTGACAGAGGCGGATGAGGCGGCGCGCCAACTCGGCGGCAAGGTCTGGGTGGTAAAGGCGCAGATTCACGCCGGCGGCCGCGGCAAAGGCGGCGGCGTCAAGGTGGCGAAGTCGCTCGCAGAGGTGCATGAGCATGCCGCGAAGATCTTGGGAATGACGCTCGTGACCCATCAAACCGGCCCCCAAGGCCGGCTCGTGAAGCGCCTGCTGGTCGAGGAGGGCGCCGATATCCGCAAGGAGCTCTACGTCGGCATGGTCGTGGACCGTGTCACGCAGCGCGTGACGTTGATGGCGAGTTCCGAAGGCGGCATGGAGATCGAAGAGGTCGCCGCGCATACGCCGGAAAAGATATTCAAGGTGAACATCGACCCGGTTGCCGGTTTGACCGATGCGCAGGCGGAGGACATCGCAGTCAAAATCGGCGTGCCGGAGCCGTCGGTCGCGCAGGCACGCGGGTTTATGCAAGCCCTGTATCGCGCCTTCGTCGAGTGCGATGCATCCCTGGCCGAGATCAACCCGTTGATCCTGACCGGCGACGGCAAGGTGTTGGCCCTCGACGCCAAATTGAACTTCGATTCCAACGCGCTATTCCGCCATCCGGAGATCGTTGCGATGCGCGATCTGGACGAGGAGGATCCGGCCGAAGTCGAGGCGTCGAAGTACGATTTATCGTATATCTCGCTCAACGGCAACATCGGCTGCCTCGTCAATGGCGCGGGGCTGGCGATGGCCACCATGGATACGATCAAACTCTTCGGTGCCGAGCCCGCCAATTTTCTCGACGTCGGCGGCGGCGCCACGGCACAGAAGGTCACCGAAGCGTTCAAGCTGATGCTGAAGAATCCTGCGGTGAAGGGAATATTGGTCAATATCTTCGGCGGGATCATGCGCTGCGACACCATCGCGGAAGGCGTGATTGCGGCGGCCAAGGAAGTGAACCTCAACGTGCCTCTGGTGGTTCGCATGAAGGGCACGAACGAACAATTGGGCAGGCAGTTGCTGCAGGCTTCGGGTCTGCCGATCATCTCCGCCGACAACATGGCGGATGCGGCGCAGAAGATCGTCGCTGCGGTAGCTGGAAAGTAAGGAACGTTCATTCCATGAGCATCTTGATCAACAGAAATACGAAGGTGATGACGCAGGGCATCACCGGCAAGACCGGCGCGTTTCATACGCGGCTATGCCGTGATTACGCCAACGGCAGGGACTGTTTCGTCGCCGGCGTCAATCCGAACAAGGCAGGACAGAGTTTCGAGGGCATCCCGATCTACGCCACGGCGAGAGAAGCGAAACAGCAGACGGGGGCAACGGTCTCGGTGATCTACGTGCCGCCGGCGTTTGCCGCCGGCGCCATCGATGAGGCGGTCGACGCCGAGCTCGACCTGGTCATCTGCATCACCGAGGGAGTTCCGGTGCGCGACATGATCGCCACCCGCAACCGGATGCGTGGAAAGAGGACCATGCTCATCGGACCGAATTGCCCGGGAGTCATAACCCCGGACGAGATCAAGATCGGAATCATGCCGGGACACATTCATAAGAAGGGGCGAATTGGGGTCGTTTCCCGCTCCGGCACGCTCACCTATGAGGCGGTCGGACAGCTTATGGATTTAGGATTGGGGCAATCGACCTGCGTCGGCATCGGCGGCGATCCGGTCAATGGCTTGAAGCACATCGATATCATGCGGATGTTCAACGACGATTCTGAAACCGACGCCGTGATCATGGTGGGTGAGATCGGCGGCGACGACGAGGAAACGTGCGCGCGCTGGATCAAGCACCACATGAAGAAACCGGTGGTCGGCTTCATCGCCGGCGTCACAGCCCCGCCGGGAAAACGCATGGGCCATGCCGGCGCGATCATCTCCGGCGGGAAGGGGACTGCAACGGAAAAGCTGGCCGTCATGGAGGAGTGCGGAATCAAAGTCACCCGCAATCCGGCTGAAATGGCCACGCTGCTCAAATCGGTACTCTGATGACCCGATGGGCGCGTTTCCGGGCGGAGGACGGCCGGATCGGGTTCGGCGCGTTCGAAGAGGATCGAATCGCCGAATTCACCGGCGATTTCTTCGCCTCGCCGCGGCCGACGGGCGCGATCATTCCTGCGGGCAAGTTCACGCTGCTAAGTCCCTGCGCGCCCTCGAAAATCGTCGCTCTTTGGAATAACTTTCACGCCCTTGGCCTAAAGCTTGGCAAGCCGGCGCCGGCGCATCCGATGTTTCTCATCAAGCCGGGCACATCCGTCATCGGTCCGGGCGAGCCGATCGAGCGGCCGATAGGCTACCGCGGCAAAATCGCCTACGAGGGCGAGCTCGGCATCGTCATTCGCAGGCAGTGCAAGGACGTAGATGTAGGCAGCGCGGGTGACTACATTCATGGGTACACCTGCGTCAACGATGTCACGGCACCGGAGGTGCTCAACGAGAACACCGATTTCGCCCAGTGGTGCCGGTCCAAGGGCTTCGATACATTCGGTTGCATCGGGCCGGTCATTGCGGCGGAGTTTGATTGGCAGCAGGCGCGCGTGCTCACGACGGTCGATGGAGTCGAACGCCAGAACTACCCGCTGTCGGATATGATCATGTCGCCCGAGGAACTCGTCAGCGGGATATCCCACGACATGACGCTGTTGCCCGGCGACGTGATCGCCTGCGGGACCTCGTTGGGGATCGGCTCGATCCGCGACGGATCCACGGTCGAGGTCATCATCGAGGGAATCGGTTCGTTGCGAAATGCATTAGCACCGGGCGCAAGATGAGCGATTCCACACCTGCCGGCGCTGCGCGGGTGTTGTTGCGGCGGATGTTCGATGCCGCCATCGCCTCGGCGCAGCCGGCCCTGTGCGTCCCGCCGCTCCTGCCGGCCGCGCCGCGCGGAAGAATGATCGTCCTCGGCGCCGGCAAGGCCTCGGCAGCCATGGCGCGCGCCGTCGAGGATCACTGGCCGGGTCCGCTCTCGGGGCTGGTGGTCACGCGGTACGGTTATGCGGTGCCGTGTACGCGCATCGAGATCGTCGAAGCCGCGCATCCAGTTCCCGATGCGGCCGGAATGCGCGCCGCGCAGCGCATGCTGGAGTCGGTGCGGGATCTTGCCGAGGACGATCTGGTGCTGTGCCTGATCTCCGGCGGCGGATCGGCGTTGTTGACGCTGCCCACCGCGGGAATGGGGCTGGACGACATGCAGGCCGTGAACAGCGAACTGTTGGTCTCCGGCGCCACCATCAGCGAAATGAATTGCGTGCGCCGTCATCTGTCGGCCATCAAGGGCGGCCGGTTGGCCGCCGCTTGCTACCCGGCGCGCGTGCTCACGCTGCTGATCTCCGACGTGCCGGGCGACCGCCCGAGCGATATTGCCTCCGGCCCCACGGTCGCCGACCCTACGACCTCGGCAGATGCCCTAAGCGTCGTGCGCCGCTACGGTATCGAGCTGCCGGCGCCCGCGCGCGCGGCGTTGGAGAGCGGCAGCGGCGAATCGGTGAAGCCCGGTGATGCGCGGCTCGCGCGCTCCCGGGTATGCATGGCCGCCACGCCGCAAATGGCGCTCGAAGCGGCTGCCGCGGTGGCGCGAAGCGCGGGAATCACACCGCACATTCTCGGCGATGCCATTGAAGGCGAAGCAAGCGATGTGGGCAAGGTGCTCGCGGGGGTCGCAATTCAGGTGGCCGAGCGCGGTCAACCCTTCAACTCGCCCTGTGTGCTGCTGTCGGGCGGTGAGACTACCGTGACCGTGCAAGGCAGCGGGCGCGGCGGCCGCAACGTCGAATTCTTGCTGTCGCTGGCAATCGCGCTCGACGGTCACCCGCGAATCCATGCGCTGGCCGGCGACACGGACGGTGTCGACGGTCAGGAAGAGATTGCCGGGGCGTACATTGCATCCGACTCGCTGTCGCGCGCGTGGTCGCGCGGATTGCGGCCCAAGGACATGCTTGCCAATAACGACGGCCACGGCTTTTTCACGGCCCTTGGCGATTCGGTGGTGACCGGACCGACGCTCACCAACGTGAACGACTTCCGCGCCATCCTCATCGAGGATAAGGCGGCGTCCGAGGCACGACGGTAAGGGGCATTCAGCCTAATTTATTGCGGACGATCGTGTACACCGCCTCGCATTCGTCGGTGCAATACTCGACCAGCTTCTTAAGCTCGGCGCTCGCTTGTTCGGCGAAATTCCGGTCCTTCAGCGCCGGGGCATTGATGTAGACGTTCAGCGCCGCGCTGCGCAATCCCGTGAACCCAGCCAGCACACCGACGCCGCCGTCGCTGATGACGTTCAGATAACCATGCTCGCTGGCGCGCCTCGCCAGCGCGATCACCTCGGCGCAAACCCGTGCGCAGTCGAGCGGTACCTCGGTGGCGCGACGCAGGCCTGCCTGGATCGCCGCGGCGCGCCGCGACTTGTCCTCGTCCGTCGCCTTGGGGAGCTTGTACGCGGCCAGAATGCTGTCGAAGGCAGCGATATCCTCCGCCACCATCGCCGTCAGGCGCAGGCGAAGCCTTTCGGATTCGGCGCGCACCGCCCGCATTTCGGCTTCGACCGCTTCGTAGCCTTTCTTGCCGATGGTGACGTTGCACACCATGGATACGAGAGCCGCGCCCATGGCGCCCATGATGGCCGCCGCGCTGCCGCCTCCCGGAGTCGGATTGGCGCCTGCGAGATCGTCCAGAAACTTTTCGACCGAGCTTTGAGTGACCATTGTGACGTTGTCCATTGTTCTAATGAGTTCAGCCGACCATCGATTTGGCAATGGCATAGATCTCCTCGGCGTCGAGCAGCAGGTCGTTCTGCTCGAACAATCGCGCGATGCAGGCGCGGTGCAGAGCCAGTTTGAGCGCACCGAAGCCGAGCGAACCGAACAGGATCTTGCCGTGAGATGCCGCGCCGCGATCGTGCATGCCGATGCCTTCGATACCGGCGGGCGGCGACGCGTTGGCGTCGGCAACCAGTTCCAGCGACGGGCTTTGCTGCCACTGCTTCGCGTCCAGCAGCGTGATGCCGGCCGCGCCGGTGGCAAGCACGATCTGCGCGCCTTGGATGGCTGCCCCACGCTCAACATTGGTCGGCGCTTCGAGGGCCTGGACCTCGATGCCGAAGCGCACCTTGAGCGCGTCGCAAGCCGCCTGCACCACCTCGCGCTTGCGCCCGGTGATTGCCACGGCGGCGCCTTCGCGCGCCAGCAGCACGGCAGCGCGCTGGCCGACCGGGCCTGTCCCGCCGAGCACGACGGCGCGTTTGCCGGCCAGATTCCGGCCGTGCGCCAGCCACGCCACGGCGGCCGAAGCGGTGGTGTTGGAGCCATTGCAGTCGAACATCACCGAGACGCGGAACTTGGCGAAGAATTTCCTCTGTACCGCGGCGAGCACGGCCTGTCCCTCGGCCATGTTGCCGCCGCCGATAAAGATCGCAGTATTCTTCTTGTCCTTCGGGCCACGGGTGAAGATTGCGCCTTCGACCAGGGTCCCGACATTCTTGGCATTGACGCCGCCGTAGGCGCCGATGTGATCGGCGCCGCCGTCGTAGCCGACGACGTTGTCGAACACCGCGGGCAGGGCGTCCGTATCGAACTGATAGAGCAGCTTTTTCATTCCCTATGATCGCACGCCCCGCGGCCGGATCAAGTTACGAGGTGCTGCGGATTGCCGGCGGCCCAGCGCTCGATGTTGTCGATGAGTTGATCGGCGAGGAATTGCATGGCGCCGTCGGACGCCCAGGCGACATGCGGCGTCAGAATGAAATTGGAGCGGCGCACATCCAGAAGCGGATGACCGTCACGCGGCGGCTCGACCGTCAGCACGTCGAAGCCGGCGCCGGCGATTAGTCCTTGCTCGAGCGCTTGGATCAGCGCCGCCTCATCAACCAGTCCGCCGCGCGCGGTATTGATCAGCAGCGCGTTGCGCTTCATCTGGCGAAAGGCCGCAAGATCGATGAGGTTGCGCGTGGCGGGCATGAGCGGACAGTGCAGGGAGATCACATCGGATTCTGCCAGCACTTGGTTATGAGGCGTGAACGTCACGCCGTCCATCTTCGGCGGCGCATGGTCGGCAAACAGAACGCGCATGCCGAACGCGCGTCCGATCGCCGCTGTTCCCTGGCCGATCGCGCCCTCGCCGATGATGCCGAGCGTTGCTCCGTGCAGGTCGCCGATGTCGTGCGTGAAGAAGCAGAATTGGTCGGACTTGTTCCAAACACCGTTCTCGACATCCTGCCGGTAGGCCAGGATATTGCGGCGCAATGCCAGAATCATCGCGAAAGCATGTTCCGGCACCGTATGAATCGCGTAGTTGCGGATGTTGGCGACGGCGATGCCGTGCTCCTTGCAGTAGGGCACGTCCACCACATCGTAGCCGGTCGCCGCCACGGCGATCATTTTTAGCTGCGGTAGTTGCCGCAGCGTCTCGGCACGCATCGGCACCTTATTGATGATTGCGACCGTCGCGCCGGCGAGGCGCTGCACGATCTGCGCCTCGGCGGTCTTTTCATGCTCGACGTAGTCGCTGGCAAACGACGGCCTGCGCACCTTGGCCTTGAGAGAAGCCCTGTCCAAAAACACTACGCGCCCCGTCATGCCGGGCGGCCCACCTTCGCCGCGGCGCCTTTGGGCAAGGCGGGAGAGTGGCTGCGCCAGTAGTTTTGCGCGGCGGCCACTCCGCTGCCCGGTTCGATTTTCACCCCGACATCGAGCATTGCCAGCTCCGCCCCCGATAGCGCGCCAAGCAACATCAGTTCGTTGAGATCTCCCAAATGGCCGATGCGGAATAATTTGCCCGCGACCTTGGACAGTCCGGCGCCGAGCGCGAGGTTGTAGCGCTTGAACGCACGGGCGATGACCTCATTGCCATTGATGCCTTCCGGCACCATGACGGCGGACACGGTATCCGAGTACCACTTCGGGGCGGTCGCACACAGCTTCAGCTTCCAACCGTCGAGAACGGCTGCGCGCACGCCGCGGGCAAGGTAGGCGTGTCGATGAAACACGTTCTCCAACCCTTCCTCGGCGAGCATGGCGAGTGCCTCGCGCAGGCCACACAGCATCGGCAGCGAAGGGGTGTACGGAAAGTAACCAGAGGCGTTGGCTTGCACCATGTCCGCGTAATCGAAATAGCAGCGACGCGAGGTTGCGGTCTTTGCCGCCTCGAGCGCCTTGACGCTTACGCACGTTACGCCCAGACCGGCAGGCAGCATCAGCCCTTTTTGCGAGCCGCTGACGCACACATCCACACCCCAATCGTCCATGCGAAAGTCGATGCTGGCCAGCGCGCTCACCGAGTCGACGAACAACAATGCGGGATGCTTGACGCTGTCCATCGCTTGGCGCACGGCGGCGACATCGCTGGTTACGCCAGTGGCAGTCTCGTTCTGGCAGACCAGCACGGCCTTGATCTTGTGTTGCTTGTCGGCGCTCAGCGAAGCTAAGTACCGTTCGACCGGCGCGCCTTCACCCCAGGGCGTTTCCAGAAGCTCCACCTCGAATCCAAGCCGCTCGCACATGTCCACCCAGAGATGGCTGAACTGGCCGAAGCGAGCGGTCAGCACCTTGTCGCCCGGATTTAGACAGTTGGTGAGCGCCGCTTCCCAGCAGCCGGTGCCGGAGGACGGAAAAATAATCGGGCTGGCCGTGGTGGTCTTGAATACCGGTTTCAAGCCGTTCAAACAGGCGCGAGCGAGTTCCGGGAAGATCGGCGAGCGATGGTCCTCCATCGCAACGACCATGGCGCGCAGGACACGGTCAGGCACGTTGGTGGGTCCGGGAACAAACAGAAAATTGCGGCCGGCCATTTGAATCTCCTTAATCAACCAAGCGAGAGTGCAGCCTTTGGTAATATTTGGGAAGAGACGACCACACTTGCCGCGCCGCGCGCAGGGCCGGCGGCGGGTTGGTGGTCGAGGTCTTTTCGTTCGATTGTACCTCGTGCGTTCTCGTATGATATATGAGATATCACAGGGAATACCAGTGTAGGGGGATGCCATGCGAATTGCTATCGTCGGACAGAGGGACTTCGGCCAAGCCGTCCTCGAGGCAATCCTCGGCCGGGGCGATGCCGTCGCAGGGGTGTTCTGCGCGCCGGAGAAACCGGGCGTAACTCCCGATCCATTGCGAATCGCGGCAGAAGAGCGGGGCATCCCCGTGCATCAGTTCGCCTCGTTGAAGGCCGAGGAAGCTGGCCAGGCCCTGCGCGCCCTCGACGCCGACCTCGTTATCCTCGCCTATGTGCTGCAGTTCGTGCCGCAGGACTTCGCTACCGTTCCGCGTCACGGCACGATTCAGTTCCACCCGTCGCTACTGCCGCGCCACCGCGGACCGAGCTCCATCAACTGGCCGATAATCCAGGGAGACATGCACACCGGAATTACCATCTTTCGGCCCACGGACGGTCTGGACGAAGGTCCGATCATCTTGCAGAAGAGCACTCCGATCGGCCCGGACGAGACGGTCGGTGGCATCTATTTCGACCGTCTGTTTCCGATGGGGGTCGCCGCTTTGCTGGAAGCTGCCGACTTGGCGGTCGGCGGCGGCGCGCAGGGCATCGTGCAAGACGAGTCGCTGGCGAGTTACGAAGGATGGTGCCGGGCCGGCGAGGCGCGGATCAATTGGCACAACCACGTTGATTTGATTTACAACCTCGTCCGCGGCTGCGATCCGGCGCCGGCCGCCTGGACGCTGTTCAACGGCAAGACGCTGCAGTTGTTCGGTGCGCGCAAGCATCCTGCGCGCACCTTTTCGCAGGTAAAAGGCAACGCCGGCGCCGTGGCCGCCATCGGCGACGGGAGTCTGTTGATCACGGCGCAGGGCGGCCAGATCGAAGTGTCGAAATTGAAGTTCGACGGCGGCAAGAAACTTCCCGCGCCGCAATTGTGCGCCGAGATCGGGCTTCAGCCGGGCACGGTGCTCGGCGACTAAAAAAGGCCCACGACGCGCCCGTGCGCATCGATGTCGATCTTGTCCGCCGAGGGGACCTTCGGCAACCCCGGCATGGTCATGACATCGCCGCAGACGGCGACGATGAACTCCGCGCCTGCGGCGAGGCGCACCTCGCGAATGTTGACGGTGTGCCCGCTCGGCGCGCCGCGCAGCGCCGCATCGGTCGAGAACGAATACTGCGTCTTGGCGATGCACACAGGATAGTGCCCGTAAGTCGTCTGTAGCTCCGCGAGCCGCGCCCGAACTTTGGTATCGGCCGAGATATCTGAAGCGCCATAGATTTTCGTGGCGATGGTCTTGACCTTATCCCACAGAGTCTGCTGCTCGTCGTACACGAAGCGAAAATTCGATGTATTTTTTTCCACCAGCTCGACGACTTTGCGGGCAGCGTCGACTGCCCCCGCGCCGCCCTCGGCCCAATGCCGAGCGAGGACCAACGGCACGCCAAGCGTCGCCACTTGCTTCGCGAGCAGCGCATGCTCCGCGTCGGTGTCGGCCGTGAAATGATTGACCGAGACCACGCAGGGCAGGCCGTAGTGATTGCGAACGTTGTTCACGTGCCGCTGCAGGTTCGCGATCCCTTTGTCGAGCGCAGTGAGATTTTCCTTATTGATATCCGCTAAGTCGCAGCCGCCGTGGTATTTGAGGGCACGAATGGTCGCTACCATCACCACCGCCGCCGGCCGCAGCCCGGACTTGCGGCACTTGATGTCGATGAATTTTTCCGCCCCCAAGTCGGCGCCAAAGCCTGCCTCCGTCACCACGTAGTCGGCGAGCTTTAGCGCCGTTGTGGTCGCGAGCACGGAATTGCAGCCATGGGCGATGTTGGCGAAAGGGCCGCCGTGAATGAAGGCGGGGTTATTTTCCAGCGTCTGCACGAGGTTTGGTTTCAGCGCTTCCTTGAGCAACACCGTCATCGCGCCCTGGGCCTTCAAGTCGGCGGCGCGGATGGGCTTAAAATCGCGGCGGTATCCGACCACGATGTTGCCGAGCCGGTTCTTCAGGTCGAGGAGGCTCTTCGAGAGGCAGAAGATGGCCATCACCTCGGAAGCCACGACGATGTCGAAACCGTCCTGGCGCGGGAAGCCGTTGCCGGGGCCGCCGAGTCCGGCCACGATGTCACGCAGCGCGCGGTCGTTCATGTCCATGGCGCGCGGCCAGGAGATCGTGGCGGGGTCGATGTTGAGATCGTTGCCGTGGAAGAGGTGCGCGTCAATGAGGGCGGCGAGAAGATTGTGCGCGGAGGTGATGGCGTGGAAGTCGCCGGTGA
>PKXS01000016.1:0-793 GCA_003132425.1 Gammaproteobacteria bacterium
TCGTGAATCCCGGCACGGGCGGCGTCATCCAACGACGAGCTCGCCCGCGACCAAACGACTGCACCTTGCCTGCTGCCGCAAGCGAGTCGAGTGCTCGCTGCGCGGTGCGCTGGCTCGTTCCAAGCGCAAGCGCCAGGGCCGAGCTCGACCACGATTCACCGTCGACGAGAAAGGCGAGCACCGTCCCATGCTTCTCTTCGACGGGCCGCGCCAGAACGACTACCTCGCGTGCGCGGCGCGGCACGAGCGCAAAACCTCGCTTCGTCGCGCTCACGTCGGCCAGCGTCCGAAGCATCGTGCGAAGCCGCCCTACTTCGACTCGCAACCGCACGCGATACGATTCATCGGCGCGCTTCGCTCGGAATGCGCGCGCGACGAGTGTGTCCCTCGGTACGTCGCCCGGCCACGCTTCGCCCAGCGCGCGCGCGAGAGCGAACAACACCGGACGCTTGGCGAGCGAGACCACCTTGCTGTCGTCACGCACGACATGACGGCAAGCGTCCACGACCAATGCTGTCGACGCCAGCAACGCTTCGACCTCCTCGAGCAGGACGAGTCGCTCCTCGCCACGCGCAATGAGGCGCGCTGCGGGTGTGTTCAGGACGAGGTATGCGCTTTCGACCTCCGCCGTCNNGCCCTCGACGCGGGCGGGAAGGACGCGGGGTCGAGTTCGTCGAGCGTACGCTCGGCCTGGTCGAGACGCCCGATCAGGAGGAGTCGCCGGACCTCGAGATAGCGCGCATGCGCGGCATTCACCCGATCGCCGTGCGCTTCGAGCGTCGCCCGCGCCGCG
>PKXS01000016.1:807-3846 GCA_003132425.1 Gammaproteobacteria bacterium
TGCGCCATCGCGATGCCTCGAAGCGCGAGCGCAGGCGCGTCGTCGCGCAAGGCGACCCGCTTCAACGCGCCCAAGGGATCACCCGCTGCGAGTGCACGCGCCGCGGCAGTGATCAGCGAGTCCATCGAAATCCCGTCACACTTGTAACTCCCATCGTTCGATACCCGGCGCCTAGACTATCTCATGACCAACAATCACCCCGTCGTATCGAAGGAGAGAGGAGCGATGATGAAGCACATGACAGGGACACGTAAAGAATGGCTCGCAGCACGGCTCGAGTTGCTCGAGGAGGAAAAGGCGCTCACGCGGCGCAGCGACGAGCTGGCGCGGCGGCGGCAGGCGCTGCCGTGGGTTCGGATCGACAAGGAGTACCGATTCGAGACCGACGAAGGAAGCGCCTCGCTGGCAGACCTTTTCAGAGGGCGCTCGCAGCTCCTCGTCTACCACTTCATGTTTGGGCCCGACTACACGGCGGGGTGTCCGTCCTGCTCGTCGATCGCGGACGGGTTTAATGGCATAGTCACCCACCTGGCGAACCACGACGTCACGCTGTCGGCGGTGTCGCGGGCGCCGCTGGCAAAGCTGCAGGCGTACAAACGGCGCATGGGGTGGACGTTTCCCTGGGCGTCCTCGTTCGGCAACGACTTCAACTTCAATTTCAATATTTCGTTCACCGAGGAGGAGCAGCGCGCGGGAACCATCGAATACAACTACGAGCGTGGTGGCCACGCGATGGACGCGACGACAGTGGTCCCCGAGCCCGTGATCCAGTTGGCGGCCACATGCGGAACCGACGTGCCCACGTACGCGCGCGATAGGCCAGGCCTGAGCACCTTCGTGATCGAGGACGGCGTTGTCTACCACAACTATTCGACCTACGCGCGCGGAGTGGATGGCTTCTGGGGCATGTACCAGTGGCTCGACCGCGCCCCCAAGGGGCGCAACGAGACGGGCGTCTGGTGGCGCCGCCACGACGAGTACGGAAAGCGCTGAGCCAAGTCGTGGGTGTCGCTGGTGCAACCGAGGAGCGGGAGAACTCACGACGTATGATTTCCGAGCGAGTTTGCCAGCGAGCCGTCTTCGGCGGGTCGGCCTTGCTCTTCGCCGCCAGCGGCGCCGTGACGATCCACTGGTGCGCGTCCATGTCGGCGATGGCCGGAATGCCGATGCTCGGCGGCTGGACGATGTCGATGGCGTGGATGCGGATGCCCGGTCAGACGTGGGCCGGCGCCGCGGCGTCGTTCCTCGGCATGTGGATTGCGATGATGGTAGCGATGATGTCGCCATCCTTGGTGCCGATGCTGTGGCGCTACCGTCAGGCCGTCGGCAGGACAGGCGAAACGTACCTGGGTCTGCTGACCGCGCTGGTCGGCGTGGGGTACTTCTTCGTGTGGACCGCGTTCGGGATGGCCGCCTTTCCGCTGGGCGTCGCGCTGGCGGCGGTCGAGATGCAGCTGCCGGCGCTGGCGCGCGCCGTTCCGATCGCGGTCGGTGCGGTCGTCCTGATCGCCGGCGCGCTCCAGTTCACCGCCTGGAAGGCACATCACCTTGCCTGCTGCCGGGAGGCGCCAGGGTGCGGCCGTCCGTTGCCGGCGGACGCCGGCACGGCCTGGCGACAGGGCTTGCGCCTCGGCCTCCACTGCAGCTACTGCTGTGCCGGCCTGACGGCGATTCTCCTTGTGATCGGGGTCATGGACCTGCGCGCGATGGCTGTCGTGACGGCAGCCATCACCGTCGAACGTCTCGCGCCGGCCGCCGAGCGCGTCGCGCGAGCCCTCGGAGTCGTCGTGGTCGGAGCGGGGTTGTTTCTGATCGCGCGAGCAGTCGCGCTCGGATGACGCATCTGCATCGTAGAAACACGAACTGGCCGAGTGCCTCGAACGGCGCGATCATGCTTTCAGCGTCGTGCGGAGAAAAAAAATGCCGACGGGACTCCGCAATATTCTATCTACACGGACCATGGATTAACGACATCAACGCCGCAGTCCTCAAAGTCCTTCACGTTGCGCGTAGCGAGACTTGCTCCTCTCGAACGAGCCATCGCGACAATCATGGCATCGAATTGGCTGATGGGTTTGCCTGCCATTTGTCGCGAGGCAGCGACCTCGGCATACATGTCCGCAGCCTCGCTGTCGAAACTCAGCACTTGACCGGCAAGATCTTCGTAAAAAATCCTCTTCGCGGCATCCCACAGTCCCCGCCGACGCTTTCCATCGGAGAGCAATCGAATGCCATAGAGAATTTCGCCCCGAGTTACCGTAGTAGTGAACAAAGACGCACGCGGCTGGTTCGCCAGCCAATCCAGGACGGAAGGTTCAGGCACGCGTCGCAGCGCCTCAGAAAGCACGTTGGTATCGAGAACGATCATGTATCCAAGTTCACCGGGTCACGTATGGCCTCGCGAGGCGCAATTTCCAACTCCACGCCTCCCAGCGGCTCAATACGAGCACGAATGGAATCCACGAGAGATCCCCTCCGCGAACGCCCGGTCGACAGCGCCGTCCGCAGAATGTCGCGTGCCTCCTCTTCCATTGAGCGGCCATGGTGGGCCGCCTGCACGCGAAGTCGCGCCTTGAAGCGCTCATCTATGTCTCGGATTGTTATACTCGCCATACGCTCCTCCATTAATCAATGATTGCATATTAATCATTGATTTCATGGGATTCAACCCGGCATGCTCGATTTTCGCGGATACCTGAATCAAGTGAGTTGAATCGTAACCTGATGTTTTTATTATATTCTAAGACTCACTACGTTCGGGACGCAGGATGTCTAATAAAAACAGCCATTAAGCGTCCGTTCCCGGAATCCGTCTGATTTTGGGGCGTGTGAGCTTCCTATGGGATGTGACATCCTGGCAGCCAACTGGGCGCGAGCAATCGTCTGCTCACGCTCGTTGCCGAGCGGCGGCTCGTGCCTCTTGTGACGACGGCCTTGTTTTTTGAAAATGAGCAAGAACACCTATCCATTGAAACTTCCAACGTCGGTGAAGAAGGCGGTGGCAGAAAAAGTAGGGCCCTTGCGCACTGCGAATGACTT
>PKXS01000016.1:3993-44352 GCA_003132425.1 Gammaproteobacteria bacterium
CGCGATGGGCTGGCGGCGCGCGCGCAGATCTCGTTTACCAGATCCGACAAACGCTTGACGCCGCAAGGGTACGTGAGCGCCATCGACCTGGTGAACGTAGGGTTCAAACATCAAATTCACGCGAACTTATCGGCCGTCGTTACGGTATCGGATATTTTCAACGTCAGATCTTCCGCCGCTTCGTCGGTACCCCCGCGCTGATCAACCAGTACGAAAGAGAACAGGTGGGACGAGTCGCTTATGTCGGCGTCGTTTATGCGTTCGGGGCACCGAAAAAAAGCAAAACAGATTTCGACTACGAGCAGTAATAGCGGGGCGGTGCCGCCCGATTGCGATGATTTATCGTTGCGTTGCTGTTACTGCTGTCGTTGTAAAAACACACGTGCGTCTTCGCGTTGATTGGCAATGGACGCCAGAGATTCGCTATTGGGGAAGCTAAGATCGGAAAGCGGGGATCGGGGACGACTGTAATGTCCTGTAGCACTACGGTAATAAATTCGCAATAAATATTCCGGAACATACGCGGCGTCGCACTTTGTCATGCAAAGAATAAATATTTCAGCCGGATGCCCCATGTCCACAAATGACTTCGGTAAGAACTCTTTGGCTCAACTCACGCTCATGGCCGGGCTGCTGATCTGCACCCACTGGGCGCATGCCGATACGGACGATCAGACCGATCAGTCACACGCCCTTGGCAGTCTCGATCCCGTGCTAGTGACCGCGCAGGCGCTGAAAGGGCCCCAACTGGCACCCTCGCAAGGGTCGCTCGTAGCGACGCAGCCACAGTCGATCGTCGGCGGTGACTTCATTCAAGCGAACGACGCACCCGCCGCCAATTACACCGATATCATCAAATTCACCCCGAGCGTGTGGACCGTGGATCCGAATGGCCCTGGTTTGATGGAGAACCTGGGCACCTCAATTCGCGGCTTTCAAGACGGCCAGTTCAACGTTACCTTCGACGGCATTCCATGGGGTGATTCGAACGATTTCACGCACCACTCGACCAGCTATTTCATGGCGCAGGATATCGGTAACGTGGTTGTCGACCGCGGCCCGGGCAACGCCGCCACGTTGGGCGATGCAACCTTCGGCGGAACGGTGTACGTTCAATCCGCCGATCCCAAGAAAGAAATGGGGCTGAATACGCTGCTGAGTTTCGGCAGCTTCAACACGCGTCTCGAGGGTGTTCGCTTCGATACCGGGGAGGTGAGCCAATGGAGCGATTTGCGGGCCTTCGTCTCGATTAAGCACATCTCATCGGACGGATATCTCACCAACGCCAATCTGGACCGCACGAACGGGTTCGTGAAGGTCGTGCAGCCGTTGGGTGATTCCACCGACATCACGCTGGCATCGAACCTCAACAAACTCAATCAAAATCCACCGGTTGGCGCCACGCCGAACCAGATGGCCCAGTACGCCACCAACTACGCGTACAACACGGATCCGGACAGTCAAGGGTACTTCGGGTACAACCTCGATCGGATAACCACTGATTACGAATATATTGGGATCAATTCAAGGTTTTCGGGCTGGACCGTCGACAACAAAATCTATACGTATGCGTATTACCATGTTGGCTTGAATGGAGAGGATGTGGGCGACGCGCTGCCGAACGGCGTGACCGATGCCGGCGGCTTCCCCAACGGCACGGCCTATGGCGCAAACAACGTCCCGGGACAGGAGCTCATCAACAACTATCGTTCCGTGGGCGACATCTTGCGATTCTCGCGCGATCTGGGTCCCGGCGAGGTACAGTTCGGCGGCTGGTTCGACCATCAATCGAATGAGCGTGCGCTCTACGAAATCGATTTCACCAACAATTCGGCGTTCAATCCGGACCTAACCGTACCGGTCGGAGGTGTGCCGCAAGCAGTGTATACGGACCGATTGCAGAACAACCAGCTGTTCTCGCGTGAGATATATGCTCAATACGTGTGGCACGCGCTCCCGGGGCTCGATATCACGGGCGGCGATAAATACGTAGACTTCGAACGTGTTTTGCACGCGCCGGTCAATCAGGGAACCGAAACCCCGACCGACTATGACCGCAATTGGACTCGTGATCTTCCCTCCTTCGACGCACACTACAAGATTGCGGGTAACTGGTCTGTCTACGCGCAGTGGTCAAAAGGATTTTTGGCGCCCAATCTCAACACGCTGTACGTGTTGAATCCGGAAAATAATAAGCTATCGCCCGAAGCGACGACGAACGTGCAGGTCGGTACGACTTGGGTGGGCCACGCGCTGACGGTATCTGCCGACGTGTACACGATCAATTTCAGCAACTTCATCCAAAAGCAAACGGAAGGCAACCCGAACGATTCGTACTTCTACAATCTGGGCGGCGTCAAGTACAAAGGCGCCGAGGCTGAGGGCACATATGTGGCCGGTGCCGGATTCAGCGTCTATGCCAACGCCTCCTACAACAGCGCCAGAACGACGGCGGACCAGACGTGGGTACCGCTTACGCCCGACAAGACCGCTGCGCTCGGTCTGCTCTATATCCAAGGACCGCTGCAGGGTTCGGTAATCGAGAAATATGTGGGCCGACGCTACGGCGATACCGAGGACGCCTACCCGCTCGGTAGTTATGCCACCGCCGATGCGGCGATCAACTACACGATCGGACCGCTCGGTAGCACCCTCAAGAACGCCAAGGTAGGGGTGACGCTGCAGAATCTCGCCGACCGCAAATCGATCTATTTCCTGGCCGGTTATAGTCTCGGCGCAACTCCGCCCAGATACGTTAACGGCAATCCCATGTTCTTTACCGTCCCGGGGCGCAGTATCCAAGTGAATCTATCGGCTTCATTCTAGACGCGTTCACGTTCACTTGGCGGAATTCGCGTTCTCACGGGCCGCGCTGGGAAACTTCCTTCACAGTTTTAATCGAGCCCGGCCCGTTGACCCGATATCCCGCAAGGCGGGAGACCTCGGCTTGGAATTCTTCGCTGCGCATGATGGCGAGCACCCGCTGCATCGCATCGAGTTCGAGCAATTCCTTCCGGCAGGCGAAGAAGTAGCCTTCGGTGAGCAAGCGTACAAAATCAAGTTCGAACTGACCGGCAGCGGCTTCGACTCCAAAACTCACATCGACCATATCGCTCGCAACATAGGCTGCCACCGGTGCGTGAATTCGGTCCGCTCGTAGCCGTTGATCTGCGAAGCATCGATGTGGTGTGCTTCGCGCGCCGCCAGCCCATCGCGCACCCAACCAACGCCCTATCCCCGGTCCCGCAACGTTTGATCGACGCCGCGGCCGATCAGATAGTCGTCTTCAACCAGCAAGAGTCGCATGATCGTCATCGCTCCGGCGGCGGCATTGTTAGCGCAGCGTGCAACAGCTACGTTAATTCAGAATTAACTCAGCGAGGCGCATGATGGCAATCGCGGCCCTATGACACGTCGTCAGCGTTCGGTGCAACCTTCGGTGCGCGGCGCAGATACTTGAGCATGTCCTTGGGTTTTGCCGTTCCCGCGCGTTCACGCAGGAAGTCATTCGCAGTGCGCAAGGACCCTACTTTTTCTGCCACCGCCTTCTTCACCGACGTTGGAAGTTTCATAAGTGCCGAATTGGGAACCCGATGCTTAAGTGGTGCTCGCGAGCTTCAATGCCTTCGCGTCAAGCCAGGATTTGATGCGCTGCGCATCGACTAAACGCGTTTGCCCACCGGTTGAGTTCATCAGCACGATCACGATCGAGCGGCCCTCGATGATCGCCTTCATCACCAAACACTTACCCGCCTCGGCAATATATCCGGTCTTCTGCAGCACGATGTGCCAATCGGTGTGAGCGACGAGTTTGTCGGTGGTGTGAAATTCGACCAAGCGACGGCTCAAGGGCACGGCGAATTTCTCATCCGTCGAATAGGCTTGCAGGGTCTGATCGTTCGAGGCAATGACGACGAGCTTCGACAAATCCTCAGGCGTCGTCACATTAAGCGGCGAGAGCCCTGTCGGCTCAACATACCGGGTCGAGTACATACCAAGCGCCTCAGCCTTGGCGTTCATTGCCTCGATGCAGGCCGCAAGGCCGCCCGGATAGTAGCGGGCAAGCGCATGCGCGGCGCGGTTCTCACTCGCCATCAGCGCCAAGTGCAAAAGCTCCGCGCGCGTCAGTAGCGTGCCGCGCTTCAAACGCGAGAAGCTGGGCTTGTCCAGACGCTCATCCGCCTCAGTTATCTCGAGCATCTGATCCATTGGCTGATTGGCTTCGAGCACGACGAGCGCCGTCATCAACTTCGTGATCGAGGCCATGGGCTGGACCTGCGAGGCATTCTTCGACAAGAGCACGTCGTTCGACTCCTCATCAAGAACCAGTACTTCGCTCGAAGCTAAAAGCGGCACCTGATCGGTGGCGCTGGCGATTGCTTGGGCAATCAAGTCCACTTCCCTGGCAGTGGCCTTGTGATGCCTCTTGTGATGCGAAGCGTTCGCCGTCAAAGGGAAAACCAATGCGGCGCAACAGACCAATGGGATAAAAATCGAACGCGAGAGAGCGATCACGAGGGCCTCTTTAGGGGGTAATCCGTAGGGGACGGGATATCTTATATAGGTGAGCGCGGCGGCGGGCTTAGACCGAGGTCTCAATTACTCACCCTCCGCTCACTTCCGGGCGCGCCGGCGAGTGACTTTGTGAACGGATGCACTGATTGGGGCGCGGCCGTGGGGCATCGCCTGTCACAGGCAACCTTGAGATGCTGATGGCGCACTTCTATTCCGTATACGGTCCGTTCCGGACAGATGGGCAACAGATCATTTCGGCGGTGAGTGTCAAGATAGTTGACGCCTGATTCGGGATTGGGCAGCTTCCTTGTCCGGATTGAGGACCACCAGGCCGACCGGATTCCAGTTTCGGGTCGTCGAAGTCCAGCGGTCAGGATTGGACCGACGGGCGGGTTGGTAGAGATCATGCCGGCACCCCAAATGTCGCCCCTTCACGGCCCTGGTGGTGCTGGCCCGCATGGGCTTTCCGTTATCCCAGTGCAGAGGTCGTCTGTGCGTTCGCGCACAAAGGTATTTACGTACGGGAGCCTGGGATCGCAGCGAAAGCGACGCCGGCCGCCGGAATGTTCGCGAGTGGGCTGTATGCCAAGACCGTTAATGGTACTCCCCAGGTCGCCATCGGCGTGGCGACGCACAGATGCCACCCAATATCGCATTCGTCCCCCCGTTGTAAACCGGCTTGCAACATTTACCAGCGGCTGGTCAAATTTCAGCGCCCATTCATCGTCACGCCGCAGTTTCGCATCAAGACTTGGGCACCCTTTATTAGGTCTGATTCGGCCTTATGTGGTCCGTCGCACATACTCTTGTAGAAAATAAGTGGACGGTACACGTAATTGGAAGTTCTTCGCCAAATCGTCGTCGCGATAGATGCGTGTAGCCACGCCTGGGTCGCCTATGGAATGGACACATTATGAAAACTGCGTTATTCGCCCGAGCTACGACGAGCATAACCGCGCACCATACAAATTCGGGCGGTACACGCCGGACGATACGGTGAATTCCGCGATGGCGCTCGCGAATCTCACCGCCTTATGCGCCAAGCCATGGGCGTTCCCATGCCTATTAACGACTTCGGCACCGGTTTCTCTTCGCTCAGGTACCTGGGGAAAATTGCCCTTCCACACGCTAAGGATAGCTCGCCCATTTGTAACCGACATGACAACTGAACCGGAAGGACTTGTGCTGGCTTCCACCGTTAGCCATCTTGCGCCTTCCGTGAAGCCTAACGTGCTGGCAGAAGGCATCGAAGCCGAACACCAATCGCGTCTCATCGCCTCCCAAAATCATTGGAGAGACTCCCATGAATCCTGACTCGCCTCCCATCACAACCTCCCTCGGCTTTGACATTAAACACAGCGGCTCCAGACTCCGCAAGAACGCTGTCAAGCCGCCGGCGGTTCATCCGCACAAAGCTAGAGTTCTGGTTGTAGACAATGACCCAGCTTTGCGTCGACTCTTGAGTATTCGTCTTGGCGCCGCGAACTATGAGGTGGAATCAGTGCATAGTGCGCAAGCGGCACTAGATGCGTGCATGCGATTGCGTCCGAATCTCGTGATTACCGAATTGCGAATGGAGCAGATGAACGGGCTCGGTCTACTGAAGGAATTGAAGAGCCGTTGGCCGGAATTGAGCGTGATCATCTTGACCGCCTACGGCACGATACCCGAGGCCGTGCAGGCCACCCAGTGCGGTGCGTTTGGCTTTCTAGTGAAACCAGTGGATAAATCTGAATTATTAGGACAAGTGCAACGAGCGATTAAGGCCTCGACTTTCACGCACATCGAGGGCGACTGGCGGGCGGACATTGTTTCGCGCAGTCAACTCATGGAGGACCGATTAAGACAAGCCAATGGGGCTGCGGGCACCGATGCGCCGGTAATGTTAATGGGCGAAAGTGGAACCGGAAAAGAACTCTTTGCGCGTGCCATTCACGCCGCAAGTGCGCGTCGCGAGAAACCCTTCATCGCCGTCGCATGTCAAACTCTGGTCGAAGGCTTGCTGGAAGCGGAACTCTTCGGCCATGAGACGGGCGCGTCCTGCGGTACGACCGCGTCGGATTTGGGAGCATTTCAAGCAGCGCACGGGGGCACATTATTGCTCCATGAAATCGGCAATTTGCCGATTGCGCTGCAAGTTAGGCTCATGCAAGCGTTGCGCGAAGACCACGAACTCAAGGGAGAGAGTCCAGCGCGTGCCGATGTGCGACTCATCTGCACAACATCTCGCGACCTGAAGCTACTGATAAATAGCGGCCAATTTCGTGAAGATTTATATTACCGAATAAACGTTTTGCCGATTGAGGTACCTCCTTTGGGGCGTCGTCGCGAAGACATTCCATTGTTGGTCTCGCACTTTCTGGAGCAAGCCACTGAGGCGAGCGGCCTCACGAAAATATATTCACCGAAAGCGGTGGAATTGCTTGTGACCACGGATTGGCCCGGGAACGTTCGGCAGCTCTTCGATTTAGTGAAGCAGAACGTTATCCTTTCGCAGGGTAAGGTGATGACGGAAGAATTTGTGCAGCAATCGTTGAGAAGCGACTCAACTCGAATCCCTTCCTACGATGATGCGCGCGATGAGTTCTCGCACGATTACCTTGTAAAGAATTTGCAAAGTACCGCAGGCAATGTAAGCAAATCAGCCCGCCTCGCCAAGCGCAATCGCACCGATTTCTACAAACTTCTGTCACGCTATCGAGTACTGGCGGAGGACTTTAAGAGGATCCCGCATCTCTAAACGCTCACTGGTACGCACGAGATGTCGAAGGAGTGTCAAGATCGTTGTCGCCTGAGTCGGCTCGCTGCTTCGGCAATCTCTATCCTGCGCATTGAGAATCACCAAAGCGAGCGGCGAGATAATACGCCGGGCTCACGACGAGCAATCCCACGATCCACGAGAAATCGATGCCGCCCATCGCGCGGGCAATCGGGCCCGTGTAAATATCGCTCGCGATAAATGGAACCTGCACCACTATTCCCAGCAGATAACAGGCGATGGCCGCGACGTTGTACCTACCGTAGACGCCGCCGTCGGCCGCAAAGAACGAAGGGACGTCGTAATTGCCGTGTCGGATCAGGTAGTAATCCACCAGGTTCACCGCAGTCCACGGCACCATGAGATAGAGAAGAATCTCGTTGAAGCGTCCGTAAAGCGGCAGGAAATTCGCTGCGCCGACCAGGCCTATCAAGAGCGCGGCAAAGAAGATGCCCGTGGCGATCAGCACCCGCGCTCGCGAGCTCGCCTGCCAACCCGTCGCAAAGGTTTGAGCCAGCGTGATCACCGCCAGCGCGCCGCCGTACAGGCAAATGGCGCCCGCGACCGCAACGCCCGGCGCGAACAGCAGCACGATCGCCGTACTCGCGCGGCCGGTGAGCCGTGAGATCGCCGCGACGACGTCGCCGTCGATGACGGCCGGCCCGATCAGCGCGCCGAGGATCATCGGCACGACTGCGCCCACGACGGTGCCCCAATAGCAGGACCAGAAGGCCTGGCGCGGGCCCGTATCGGGCGGCAAGTAGCGCGAATAGTCGGACACATAGGGCGCGTACGAGAGCTGCCAGAATGCGCCGATGGAGACCATCCCGAAGAACCCGACGGCTGAAAATCCTCCGTGAGTCAGAAATGTGTCGGGCACGCGATTAACGAATAGGATCCAAACGTAGCACAGCAACACGGCGCCGCCCGCGACGTAGGTCATGAGCCGCGTGCACACGTGGATCAAATCATGTCCGAAGATCGCCGCCGCAAGACTAATGAGGCCGATCGCCACAATGCACGACTGTTCGCTGACCCCGGGCAGTACGGCGTGAAGGGATTGTCCACCTGTCACCAAGGCGGTCGCGGCATATCCCACGTACATGAATACGACAAGTGCAACGACGGACGCGGCGCCCCGCGCACCGAACTGGCCCCGGCTTTGCACCATCTGCGGCACGCCGAGCCGCGGGCCCTGCGCGGCATGCAGAGCCATGAAGATGGTGCCGACGAGGTTCCCGATGACGATGGCGATAGTCCCCCACAGGAACGACTGGCCGAAGAGCGTCGTCGCCAGCGCACCGGTGACGACGGTCAGTACGTTTATGTTGGCGCCGAGCCATAGCGTGAATAGGTGGCGCGCCTTGCCGTGCCTCTGATCGAGCGGGATTTGGTAAATCGTGTGCTGTTCGATGCGCGTCGGCCGTGTTCGGCTGCGCGGCGCCGGCAAACTCATCGCGGCGGATACGCTCGGGTCATTGAGCGGACGAGCGTCGGGCAAATAGCTGTCGCGGCTTCGCATCGTCGGAAAAACATTGGCTCGAACATCGGCGAGCAGTATAGTCACAAAACATCCTTAGAGTCGCTCTGCGAGAACCGCGCACGAAGAATGACCCAACTCACGAGATGACGATCGATTTTCCGGATTTCGGCCTGACCCCCGAACAACGCCGCGAAGCCGTTTTCGGACATCGCTACGAATATCCGGGCATGTACGGCGAACGCGGCGAGATCTGGTGCTACACCGACGCTTTTGCCTATCCACCGGGCGGCACGCTGCGCCTGCACGTAAGCTCGAGCGCTGCGCGATATCAACTCGCGATCATCCGCGACGGCGCGATCGCTGCGCTGATGCTGGAGCGCGCTATCTCCGGTGCGCGCTGGCAGGACACTGCGGAGCAATGCTCGGTCCTCGGCTGCGGCTGGGAAACATCCCTGGAGTTTCGGATCGGGGATGACTGGCCCTCCGGCGCCTATCGCATCACCTTGACGGCGCAGGGCCGCGATGGCACGCCGATTCACGCGCAGCATCTGTTCATCGTGCGGCCGCTTGCCGGCCCAAAGCCGAGTCGCATCCTGCAGGTCGCGGCGACGGGATCGTGGACCGCGTACAACACCTGGGGCGGCTCGAACCATTATCAAGGAATCACTGGAGCGCGGCGCAACCAATACGCGACGACGGTCAGTATCGAGCGACCGTGGTGCCGCGGCTTCGTCCTCCTGCCGGAGGGCGCGCCCCGAGTGCCGCTGGAAATTTCCACCCCGGCCGCCGCAGCACCGCGCTACCCTCACCTGGAATGGGCGTTCGCCAACGGCTATTCCAACAAGTACGGCTCATCGGGCTGGGCGAGTTACGACAGGCATTTCTTCCACTGGGCTGAGCGCACGGGCTTTGCCGTCGATCTGGCCAGCCAGCACGAATTGCAGTTCAACCCGGAAATTCTCGACGGCTACGACTGCGTCGTCTTTGTCGGTCACGACGAATACTGGACCTGGGAGATGCGCGACGCGATCGACGCCTATATTGAGCGCGGCGGACACGTTGCCAGGTTTGCCGGCAATTTCATGTGGCAGACGCGCTTGGAGCGCGGCGGCAAATCGCAGGTTTGCTATAAGTATCGCGCCCGCGTGGAGGATCCGGTCTACAAGTCCGCTGACCCCTCGCGCACCTCCGGCTCGTGGGAAGCCCGCGAGACCGGACGCCCTGGAGCCATGACCTTCGGTCTTAACGCGACCAACGGGCTGTATGCCGGCTGGGGCGGCTGCGCGCCGCGCGGCGTCCGCGGTTTTCCCGTTTATCGGCCCGAACACTGGGCGTTTGCCGGTACCGGTATCTACTACGGGGACCTACTTGGCGCCGAGGGTCATGCCTTCGGATACGAGGTCGATGGACTGGACTACGTCATCCGCGCCGGCCTGCCCGAGCCCAGCGAGACGAGCGGAGCGCCGGACGGATTGACAATCCTCGCTCTCGGCCTATCGTCGCTCAAAGAAGAGCGCATCAACCTCGCCTTCGACGATCGATTCCTCTCCGACGACGATGCGAGATTCGTCGCTGAGACTCTGCTCGGAGATGGCGGCGATGCCGCGGTGGAGCGCGTCAAGCGCGGTGCCGGCATGATTGTCCACTTCACGCGCGGCAAGGGCGAAGTGTTTCATGCCGGCAGCTGCGAATGGGTGGCGGCGCTCTCGAGACACGATGCGATGGTTGAACTCGTCACCACAAACGTGCTGCGCCGTTATCTTGGCCGTTGATGCCCGCATTCTCATCGGGATACTCCACTCTCTTTCTGGGATCGCGTCGCTCGTGTGTGCGCCACCAAACAGACCTGGCAGGTTCTAAGTGTATACGGTGCGTAGCGGATCTTGATCCCACAACTCTGCCATTAGCTAAGGCCTTGCAATGAACTTGGAGTTTCCCAAACTCGACCCGCGTGAAGAGCATTTCCGGATCCCGGGGCCAAACGCGAATCTGGCGCTGTTTCTGAGATATTTGCCGGCTTTACATCCGATTGAGGCAGACCGGCGTGCCGTTCTTTATGTGCACGGTGCCACCTTTCCCTCCGCGCTCTCGATAGCCCATCGATTCGACGGTGTTTCATGGCGAGATGTCTTGAACGAGGCGGGATTTGATGTTTGGGCTCTCGATTTCTACGGATTCGGCTATTCAGATCGCTATGGTGAGATGGAGGAGCCTGCCGAGAAGCACTCGCCGCTTTGCGGCGCTCAAGACGCGGCCGACCAAGTTGCGGCTGCGGCGCGTTTCATACTCGATCATCAGCGCGTCTCACGATTGTCGTTTGTCTCGCATTCATGGGGATCGATGCCGGTCGGTCGATACGCCGGCAAATATCCAGCAACCGTTAATTGCTGGGTGTTGTTCGCGCCGATCGCGCGCCGCCCTCCACGGCGTTACGAGATGGCGCCCACGGGTCCGGCCTGGAGAGTGATTGGGGTAGAAGATCAATGGAAGCGATTTGTCGAAGACGTACCGGCCGGCGAGTCGCCTGTCCTATCGCGGAAACACTTCGATGAGTGGGGCGAGCGCTACCTCGACAGCGACCGCGGCAGTCGAACGCGCAACCCGGCAGGGGTGAAAGTCCCTGCCGGGCCGTTCAACGATATCCTGCGCGCTTGGCATGGTGAGCTTGGTTACGACCCGGCGTTGGTGAAGGCTCCGGCCGCATTGATCAGAGGCGAATGGGATGGCGTCGTCCCGGACGAGGACGCTCGCTGGCTGTTCGACGCTTTCAAAGCGTGTCCGGTCAAACGCGATATCAAGATTGGCCGCGGCACGCATCTGATGCACTTTGAAGTGATGCGCTCAGCCCTTTATTGCGAGACAAATGCCTTCCTGCTGGGCACAGACCAGGCAGCGTCGCCGCAGGTCCCCCGAAGTCGGTAAGTGCACTCGCTCATAGAGGTGAACCCAATGTTCGCAGTAATTTTCGAAGTTCATCCGAAGAAAGAGCGCTGGGACGACTATCTCAGTCTCGCAAAACAGCTAAAACCGCAGCTCGAGGCGATTGACGGCTTCATCGACAACGAGCGCTTCGCAAGCAAGAAGACCGAGGGACGTGTCCTCTCGCTGTCGATCTGGCGAGACGAGAAGGCGGTCGTGCGCTGGCGGACGCACGGCGAGCACCATGGCGTCCAGGAAAAAGGCCGCTCCGAAGTATTCGAGGATTATCACTTGCGAGTCGGCGAAATCAGCACCGACAGCCGGCCGCCGATAGGTCTCACAGGCGAGCAGCAACATTTCGACGCAACTGCCATCGGTGAGGCAAAGATTTGCACAATCACGGAAATCTCGCCGTCTGAAAAATCGATGCCGACCTTAAGATCCGATCAAGTCCTGGCACAACTGCAACTTGAGCCGCGTGCCCGCGGACTCCTTGACCACGAGGTATTCGAAAGCATTACTAATCCCGGCAAACTGCTCATCTTAGGGTCATGGCGCGATGCATCAGCTGCGGATGCCTGGAAACCATTGCCGTTCGACGGCGCGGGCGAAATTCGGCATCGCCAAGTCCGTATCATTCGTGACTACGGAATGTTCGAACGGCGCGAGGCGCCGCAATTTTATCCCGAGGTCGAGAGGGCTGTTCGCGCGTGACGTCCGGAGCGGCGGCGATGCCGGCGAGAGACAACACTGCGAATACAACGGCAGCCAGCGCGCCGACCTGACGCATCAGCGCAGAGATGCACCCGTGAGCGATGCCATGCGCGGCGGATTGGCGGTGAACTTCATGTGATGCGGCCGGCCGAGCTGTTCATTACTCTCCCAGGATCGTTGATCAAACTGCATTACCTGCCGTGCAGCGCTCAGAGCTGGCGACGGGTCGCCACCTCATCCGCAGTGACCGTGCCCTGCTTGCCGCCAAAATGCTCGATGACGTAATCGGTCATGGCGGCTACCTCGGTATCCGAATAGGCCATGCCGAACGCCGGCATGAAAACGTCGGTGTTGTCGATCCGCATCTTCGCCCCCTGCAGAATGGCCTGCGTTACATTGGCGCCGCTGATGTCGTTGACGCCTCGGCTGCCGAGCAGCGATGCATACGGGGTCTGCTGTCCGTTGCCGTTCCACTGATGACAGCTCGCGCACGCGCCCTCGAATAATTTCAGTCCCTGCGCGTTGGCAGCGACGTTGTCGCCGCCCGGTGCGGCGTCGATCGAGGCCAATGCCGGAGCGGCATTCGCATCAACATCAACCGGATGCTTGCCCTCGCGGGCCGGCACGCTGCGCAGATACACCACGAGTGCGGAAATGTCGTCTGGGTTCAAGAACTGAAGACTGTGCGCGACCGCCTCACCCATGAGTCCGGAGGCCGACGCGTGGCCGGCGGCGTGGCCGGTCTGCAAGTACTGCGCGATGTCGCCGTCGCTCCAGGAACCAATGCCGTACTTCGCATCCGAGGTGATGTTGTAAGCGCGCCAGCCCTGCAGCTCTTCTCCGGCCAGTTCGTTGCCATGCTCGAGGCCGTAGCCCAAGTTGCGCGGAGTATGGCACTCGGCGCAATGCCCCAATGCAGCGGCGAGATAGGCCCCGCTATTCCATTGCGGCGACTGCGCGGGGTTGGCAACGAATCGCTGGCTGTTGAAGAATGCGGCGTTCCAGAAACCCATTGCCCAGCGTTGATTGAACGGAAAAGCGAGATCGTTCGGCCGATTGAGCTGCCGGATCTTGGGTAAGCTGAACAGGTAGGCCTTGATGGCGAGCACGTCGCTGCGGCTGAGCTGCGTGTACGAGGTGTATGGAAACGCCGGATACAGATGCCGGCCGTCCTTGCGCACGCCCTCGCGCACCGCGCGCACGAACTCCTCGTCGCTCCAGCCGCCGATGCCGCTTTTGGGATCCGCGGTGATATTGCTCGAGTAGATCGTGCCAAAAGGAAGGCGCAAGGCGACTCCGCCGGCGAACGGTTTGCCACTATCGGCGACCGTGTGGCAAGCCACGCAGTCGGCTGCCTTGGTAAGGTATTCGCCGCGAGCCAGAAGATCGGACGATGGCGGGGCACCGGCGATCGGCGGCGCTGTGCCGTCGGCAACGTCGGTCCGATTGAGCGCCACATAGGCGATCGTGCCGGCCACCAATAACAGCAGCACCGCGATAAAAAAGCGCTTCATGCCTCGGTCCTCTCATCGGTGGTACTACGGGTGTCGGTGGAGCGTTGCGCGACCGCGTTCTTAAGCGCGCCGGCGTTCTGCACCAATAGACGACGGTCCACGGGCAGCGAGTGCAGTCGAACACCGGTGGCCGCGAAGATCGCGTTGGCGAGTGCCGGTGCTGCGATCGCCGTGCCCACCTCGCCGAGGCCGCCCGGCGGCTGTTCGTTCTCGATGCGATGCACCTCGATGAGCGGCGTCTCGTTGATGCGCAGGTTGCGATAGTCGTGGAAGTTGCTCTGCTCGATCGCACCGTGCTTGACGGTAATACCGCTGTAGATCGCCGCACTGAGCCCGAACAGTAGGCCACCCTGCATTTGCGCCTCCATCGAGCTTGGATTGATAGTAGTGCCGCAGTCGAGGGCGATCACCGCTCGGCGCATGCGCACCTCGCCCTGCGGTGTGACCTCGGTCTCGACGATGGCGCACACACGGCTGCCGAAGGGCTCGCCGAGGGCGATGCCACGGCCGACGCGCGCCGGCAGCGCCGTCCCCCAGTCGATCTTTTCGGCCGCGAGATTGAGCACCGCCAGCGTGCGCGGGTTTTTCTGCAGCATGGTGCGCCGGAATTCGAGCGGATCCTTGCCCGCGGCGTGCGCCAGCTCGTCCATGAAGCTTTCCACCACGAAAAGGTTGTGCGTCGGTCCAACGCCGCGCCACCAGCCGACGACTAGGCCATTCGGCATATCGTGGCGAACCCATTCCACCTTGAGGTTGGGGATGTCGTACGGGAGCTCGGCCACGCATTCGACGGCATCGGAATCCAGACCGTCCTTACCCATGGCCATGGGTGCCCAGCGCCCGAGCACGGTGGCGCTGGTGATGCGATCGGCGAACCAGACCGGCCGGCCGTCGGTATCGAGCAACGCCGAGATCCGGTCGTAGTACATCGGTCGAACCACGTCGTGACGAATGTCCTCCTCGCGCGCCCAGATGATCTTGACCGGATAGCGGACCTGCCTGGCGAAGGCAACGGCCTGCTCCACCGAGTCAGTCTCCAGCCGTCGGCCGAAGCCGCCGCCGAGGTACTGGTTGTGCAACACGACTTTATCTTCCGGTAGGCCGGCAATCTTCGCCGCCGCGGTCACGCAGCGCGCCGGTACTTGCGTCCCGACCCATATCTCGCATTTCTCGGCAGTGACCCAGACGGTGGTGTTCAGCGGTTCCATGGTCGCGTGGGCCAGCATTGGCAGCTTATAGACTGCTACTACCGACTTGCCTTCGCTCGGCCGCTTGCCCTCCTCGCGACCGACGATGGCCGTGCCGCTGCGCGAACTCTGCGCGAGCGCTTCGATCAGTTTCTCGGTCGTCAGATCGGCGTTGGCGCCGAGATCCCACTGGATGTCGAGCGCCTCGAGCCCTTGCTTGGCCGCCCAGAAATGCTCACCCACGACGGCGACCGCATTGTCGATTCGGATGACGTCGATCACACCGGGCAACGAGCGCGCCCGCTTGTCATCGACCGCCGCGAGCTTGCCGCCGAACGTTGGGCAGGCCTTGACCGTGGCCACCTTCATGCCGGGCAGGCGCACGTCGATACCGAACTGGGTGGCGCCCTTCACCTTGTCCGGTGAATCGACGCGCCGCAATGGCTTGCCGATCAAAGTGAAATCCTGCGGCGCCTTCAGTGCGACTTTGCCGGGCATCGGCAGCGCACCGGCGGACTTCGCGAGCGCACCGAAGCCGAGGCTGCGGCCCGATCCTGCGTGCGAGACGACGCCGCGCGCAACTTTGCAGGTCGACGCATCGACGTGCCAGCGCTGGGCCGCCGCCGTGACGAGCATGGTGCGCGCCACCGCGCCGGCCTCGCGCAGTACCTGCCACTGGCCGCGTGTGCTGGTTGAACCGCCGGTGATCTGGCCGCCCAGTAGCGGCATGCCATAGAGCTCCTCGTTGGGAGGCGCGTGCTCGACTTTGATCTGGTCGAGGCCCACATCGAGTTCTTCGGCCAGCATCATGCTGGCGCCCGTATAGGTGCCTTGTCCCATCTCCACACTGGGCATGACTAGACGTATCGATCCATCGGCATCGATACGAATAAACGCGTTGGGCGCGAACGGGGCATTGCCGTCGGTCGCCGCAGCCGCTGCATCTGCAGGCTGGCGGCGCGCATTGATGGCAGCGCGAACCGTACCGCTGCCCGCCAGCCACAGAAAGGCGACGACTAAGCCACTGGACTGAAGGGTGCGGCGTCGACCAACGTCGATGGGCTCCTGCTGCGGCGCTACGGCGCTATGCGGCTTCATGGCGCGCCTGCTGCAGGTGCAATGGTCTGCAGGATCTCGGCGCGGCCGGTCGCTGCCTGCTTGATGGCCGCGCGGATTCGGATGTACGTGCCACAGCGGCAGATGTTGCCCGACATGGCTGCATCGATATCGGCATCGGTGGGATTCGGCGCGCGTGCCAGCAGCGCCGCCGCCGACATGATTTGACCCGACTGGCAGTACCCGCACTGGACCACGTCGACCGCCAGCCACGCCTGTTGGATCTTCTGACCGCTCGCGGTCTGTCCCACCGCCTCAATCGTAGTAATCGCCTTCTCACCGATGGCGCTCACGGGCAGCACGCACGAGCGCACCGGCTGGCCATCCAAATGCACCGTGCAGGCGCCGCACTGCGCCACGCCGCAACCGAACTTCGTGCCGGTCAGTCCCACCACATCGCGCAGCACCCAGAGCAGCGGCATGTCCCCTGGAACGTTCACAGAACGTTTCTCCCCATTGATGCGCAATACAAACATACCTACCTCCGAAATCGCTCAACGGTGCGAGCGCCGCCGGCCGGCAGCAGATATAAAGTACTACAAATCCGCCGGCGCGGGTCAGCCCTGCCGCGTCGCGCGAGGCCGCACAGCCGCCTGCAGCCAGTTGCGGATTTCGAGGAGGCGCAGCGCCTCGCTACGCACCGCGGGCCCCAGGCCGTACTTCCACAGAAGCGGCGTATTCGACGGGTTCGCCTGCAAGGCGCGAAGCTCGGCGGCGAACGCTGCGAGCGCCGCTGCATCGCGAAACATCCCCTCGGTCACGAGCGTCTCGCCGTAGCGCTCCGCCGCCGCGGCAATATCGACGTAGTCGTACTCCGGATGGTATTGCACCCCCCAGAAAGTGCCGCGTCCGTAGGTGAATGACGCCGCTTGCACCCCAAAGTCATTCTGCGCCAGCGTCGCGGCGCCGGCCGGCAACGCGGTGATTTCATCGCGATGCACCGTGGGCGCCTCGAATGCGTCCGGCTTGCCGGCGAACAGTGGATGTTGCCGGCCGGTGTCGGTGAGCACGATGCGCCGCGCGAATCCAAACTCACGGCCTCGCGGATTCGCGCGCACCTCGCCGCCCGACGCCGTGACCGCCACCTGCAGGCCCCAGCAGCTGCCGAAAAACGGCACGCCGGCGGCAAACACCGCTTTGGCAAGTTCGATCTGGCGGGTCACGGGCGCGCCGCCGTTGTAGATATTGAGCGCCGACCCGGTCATCGTGACGCCGTCGTAGTTCTCGAGGCCGACGCCCGCCGGAATTTCAGCCCCGTCCGCGGCGGTCATGATGTCGATCCGGAGCGAGGAGTCGATACGCTGCAGCACTCGCGCGTAGCCGTTTCCCGAGTCATACCCGAGCGCGGCAACCTGGCGTGCGCGAATCTCGGCGACGTTGCCGTCGATGATCAAGATTCGCGGACCCGTCACGCACCGCTCTCCACGGCGCCGAGCTTCCCGTCCACCGCGGCGCGGAAGATGCGCTCCAGCTTCGCGGCATCGACCGGGATCGGGTTGCTCCCGGCCGACGGATCGATCGCCGCCTCGCGGCCGATGATCTGCGCCTTGTCGACGCTCACGCCGATTTCGGCCAGCGAATGCGGTATCCCAAGTTCCCTGCGCATCTCGATCACCGAGTCGAAAAAACCGTCGAAACCGCGCTTGGGTAAGTCGAGCACGCGCGCGATGACCTCTGCCTTGTCGGCGATCGCCGGTCGGTTGAATAGCATGACGTAGGGAAGGATCACCGCATTCGTCAGTCCGTGATGGGTGTTGAACCATGAACCGACGGGGTGCGCTATCGCATGCACACCGCCTAAACCTTTCTGGAAGGCTGTGGCGCCCATCGATGCGGCGGCCAACATCTGCCCGCGTGCTTCGATGTCCTTGCCGTCCGCACAGGCGCGCGGCAGGTAGCGGTGAATGATCCGCATACCCTCGAGTGCGACGCCGTCCGCCAGCGGATGAAATCCTGGCGCGCAGAATGCCTCGAAGCAGTGGACATAGGCGTCAATACCCGTGGCCGCGGTCACCGCGCGCGGCAGACCGACGGTCAGTTCCGGATCGGAAATGACGATGCGCGGCATCATCTGCGGGTGGAAAATGATTTTTTTCTGGTGCGTCTCCTCGTTGAGGATGACCCCGGCCCGGCCGACTTCCGAGCCGGTGCCGGCGGTGGTCGGCACGGCCACGACCGGCGCGATGCCGGCGGGGTTCGCCCGGGTCCACCAATCGCCGATGTCCTCGAAATCCCAGAGCGGGCGAGTTTGCCCGGACATGAACGCCACGACCTTCCCCGCGTCGAGCGCCGATCCACCGCCGAAGGCGACGACGCCGTCGTGGCCCCCGGCGCGATAGGCTCGCAGGCCCGCCTCGACGTGGCTGCTGGCAGGATTGCCCCTGACGGCGCCGAACAGCGCCGAACCCTTCAGCGCCGCGAGCGCATTCTTGATCATCGGAGCGCCCACCAGCCCTTCGTCGGTGACAATGAGCGGCCGTTTGATGCCGGCCGCGGCGCACGCCGCCGCGAGTTCGGCGATCCGCCCCGGGCCCGCCCAAATCGTCGTCGGATAGTTCCAATTGCCGCACAGAACCTTGCTCATGTTGCCATCCTGAAGTGAAACGACTTCGGCCGCGTAAGCTGCTCATAGCCGATGCGCGACAATGTGCAGCCGCGCCCCGAATTTTTGACCCCGGTCCAGGCGAGCGAGGGATCCAGGTAGTCGCACCGATTCAGGAAAACCGTGCCGGTCTCGAGCGCATCGCCGAGCGCCTCGGCGCGCGCCGCATCCGCCGAGAAAATCGCGGCCGTCAAGCCGAATTCGCTGTCGTTCATCAGCCGCAGAGCTTCTTCGTCCGAAGCGACCTGCATGATGCCGACCGCCGGCCCGAACGTCTCCTCACGCATGATCGGCATCGAGTGATCGACGCCGACCAGCACTTGCGGCGCGAGGTACGGGGTTCCCGGGACCGAAGCCGTGAACGATGTCTCGTCGATGAGCTGGCGGGCGCCGCGGGCGACGGCGTCCCGCACTTGGGAGCGGACCGCTGCGGCGGCGGAAGTGCGCACAACGGGCCCGATCGTCGTTTGCGGATCGAGTGGTGATCCCAGGCGGTACTGCATCGTCAGCTCGACCATGCCGGCGACGAACTCCTCGTAGCAAGAGCCAGCCACGTAGATCCGCTTGATGCCGCAGCAGGACTGGCCGGCGTTGAAGAAGGCGCCGTCCGTCAGCGTCTCAACTGCCTGTGCGAGGTTCGCATCGCTGCGCACGTAGGCAGGATCCTTGCCGCCCAACTCGAGGCCCGAGGTTGCAAACCCCAGGGCCGTCGCCGCGACGACCGCGCGCCCTCCCGACACCGAGCCCGTGAAGCAGACGCTCCCGATCCGTCGGTCGCCCATCAGACGCGCCGTATCATCGTGTGACAGGTGCAAGTATTGGAACACGTTCTGCGCAACGCCGGCGCTCGCAAACGCCTCGCCGAAGCGCTCGGCGCACAGCGGCGTCTGGTGCGAATGCTTGAGCACTACCGCGTTGCCGGCAATCAGCGCCGGCAGCACGGAATTAACCGCCGTCAAGTAGGGATAATTCCACGGGGCGACGACCGCCACCACGCCGAGCGGCACGCGCTTGATCTGGCGCTGGAAGCCGCTCTTGTCGCCGGGCCGCACCGCGGCCAGCGCCTCGGGCGCCACCTTCAGCATGTGGCGCGCACGCTCTTCGAAGCCGCGGATTTCGCCGGGTGCGTGACTGATGGGGCGTCCCATCTGCCAGGTGATCTCGGGGGCGATCTCGTTGGCCTTGGCGACGAAGGCGTCGACAGCCCTACCTAAGATTTCGCACCGTGCCGCGAGGGGCAACGAACCCCACGCGCGCTGGGCGGCGCGGGCCAAGTCGAGCGCACGGTCGATGCCGGCGGCGGTCTCCAGGGTGCGTTCGACGTAGATCCGGCCGTCGACCGGGCTAACGGTCTTGAGTGTGTCGGTCATGCCTTGAGTTCAAATGATCTCGAAGTATCGCGCGAGTTCCCAGTCGGTGATCGCCTTGCGGAATTCGCGCTCTTCCCATTGACGCGTTGCCGCGTAGTGTTCGACGAATTCATCGCCAAACAGCGCGCGCGCAGCCTTCGAAGCGCTCAGGCGTTCGGCGGCCTCGAATAAGGTCGCAGGCAAGCGACGATGCGGCGGGTGCTCGCGGTCATAGGCGTTACCCTCGATCGGCGCGTCCGGCTCGATGCGATGCTCGATGCCCCAAAGCCCGGAGCCGATCGCGGCCGCAAGCGCGATGTACGGATTGATGTCCGCGGCGGCGATCCGATACTCGACGCGCTGGCTCGACGGGCCGCCGCGAATCACGCGCAGCGCCGTCGTGCGGTTCTCCACCCCCCAGGTCGCGGAAGTCGGCGCCCAGTACCCCGGCACGAGGCGCGAGTAGCTGTTCACGGTGCAGGCGATCATGGCGAGCAACTCCGGCATCAGCGCCTGCTGGCCGCCGAGGAACCAGCGCATAGCGTCCGACATCTCGTACGGCTTCGATGGATCGTGGAATACGCTGTCGCCGTTGCTCGTGCGCAGCGATAGGTGCAGATGGCCGCTCTGGCCCGGAACGCTGTTGGACCATTTGGCCATGAACGTGGCCATCAGTCCGTGGCGCTGCGCCAGTACCTTGGCGAAGGTCTTGAAAAGTGCCGCGCGATCGGCCGCCTCGAGGGCCTCGCAGTACGTCAGCGCAGCTTCGAGTACGCCGGGCCCGGTCTCGGTATGCAGCCCCTCGATCGGAAATCGCATGCTCTGACCGAGGTCGAGAAGTTCGTGGTACAGGTCCGACTGCACGGAGCTGCGCAGCACCGAGTAGCCGAAACTACCGGGCGTCATAGTCTTCAAGTGCCGGTAGCCCTTCCCGCGCACGGAAGCCGGCGTCTCCTCGAACATGAAGAATTCGAACTCAGCCGCAGCGCTGACCTCGTACCCCATGCCGGCGGCCCGCTCGAGCACGCGCCGCAGCGTGCCGCGCGGGCAGACCGTTTCGGCACGCCCCGCAAACTCTCCCAGCAGCAGCACGGTCTTCGGCTCGAAGGGGATCTCGCGGCGGGTGGCCGGCAGGACGCGCACGGTTGCATCCGGGTAGGCGGTGTGCCAGCCGGTGAACTTGGTATTGTCATACAGCTGATCGTTCGAGTCCCAGCCAAGAATCACGTCGCAGAAACCGAGGTCCTTCTTGAGTGCGGACAGGAATTTATCGCGACTCAGGTATTTCCCGCGCAAGATCCCGTCGGTATCGAAGACGCCGATCTTGACGTGCTCGATGCCGCGTTCGGTCAAAAATTTAGCGATTTCGACATCCTGCTTCAAGCGTGTGTACCTCGCGGGAATGTATTGCAACTCGTTGAATCTTATCCGCTGGCGCTCAATTTCTCACCCTGCGCGGTGCAATTGTACGAGATCGCCGCCGGCGCCATTGAAAGATCGCGGCGCCGCGTGACGGCACGCGTGTTTTCGCTGCGTGGGGCTCAGGTAAGCTGGCGCCCATGGAGATGCCCACTCAACCGCGCCGCAAGGCCGCGCTGACCTTCATCTTTGTCACAGTGCTCATCGACATGCTGGCGTTCGGCATGATCATTCCCGTGCTGCCCATACTGGTGCAGGACTTTGTCGGCGGCAACGCGGCGCGAGCGGCGGTTATCTACGGATTATTCGGTACTGCCTGGGCGCTGATGCAATTCATTTTCTCACCGGTGCAGGGCTCGCTCTCGGATCATTTTGGCCGGCGCGCGGTAATCCTCATCTCCTGCGCGGGCCTGGGCTTGGATTTCATCCTCATGGCGCTGGCGCCAAACCTCTGGTGGCTGCTGGTCGGCAGAGTGATATCGGGTATTACCGCGGCAAGCTTCAGCACCGCCGGCGCGTATATCTCAGACGTCACTTCACCGGAGAAACGCGCCGCGAGCTTCGGGCTGATCGGTGCGGCATTCGGCGTCGGATTCGTATTGGGACCGGCGCTCGGCGGCCTCCTCGGCGCCATTTCGCCGCGACTGCCGTTCTGGGCGTCGGCATTCATGGCGCTCGCCAATGTCTGCTGGGGCTTGTTCGTGCTGCCGGAATCACTGCCCAAGGAAAAACGCGTGCCGTTCGCCTGGAAAAATGCCAATCCCTTAGGAGCTCTCAAGCTGCTGCGTTCGCATCCGATGCTCGCGGGCGTCGCCGGCAGCTATTTCCTGGTAAATCTCGCCCATGTGGTATTGCCCAGTATTACCGTGCTGTACATGCATTATCGTTACGGTTGGGATACGCGCGCAGTGGGCATCGTGCTGGCGGGCGTTGGCATCTGTTCGCTTGTCGTGCAGGGTTTTCTCGTGAAGCCTGTGGTGAGGTGGCTCAAGGAACGGCGTGCGATGGCGGTGGGCCTGACGTTCGGCGCTGCCGGCTTCGCCATCTACGGGCTCGCACCGACCGGACCGATTTTTTGGATCGGCGTGCCCGTCATGGCCCTTTGGGGTATCGCCACGCCCTCGTTGCAGACGATCATGACGCAACTGGTGAGCGTCACTGAACAAGGTCGCCTGCAGGGCGCGCTGGCAAGCCTGGTGGGGCTCGCGAGCCTCATCGGCCCCATCGTGTTCACCCAGACCTTCGCCGCTTTCATCAGCACGCACGCGGACTTAGGATTGCCGGGCGCACCCTACTTGCTGTCAGCGCTGCTGATCGTCGCCGCCATTGTGTTGGCCTGGCGCACCACTCGGCCGCCGGCGATCGCCACTGCGACCTAAGCCGCGTAGCCACCTTGATGCCCGAGACGCCCGCCACGCCCGCGACCGCGACTCCTGTCACGCTCAGGATGGATTTCGCATCAGCCTTTGGAGTCGCCGGCCTTCCAACCATTGCCAGGATATCAGCGACGGCATGCCACACAGCACTTCGCGCATTCGCTTGGCCATGGACACCGCCAGCGCCAATTCGCTGCTGATGCCCAGCACGTGCCCAAACAGTATCAAGCCGGCTTCTTGCACACCGATGCCGGCCGGAACGATGAACGCCAAATGCCGTATCGCCTGAGTCATGCTCTCCAGGATCAGGGCAGTGCCGGCGCTCACCGGATGACCAAAGAGGCGCAGCGCGAACCAGACTTCGACCGAACCCGATATCAGCGCCACGAGCTGCAGGCTGCCGGCGAGGAACAATCTCCACCCTCGATGAAAGTAGGCTCGGAGCTCATGATCCAGCGATGCCGCTCCTTCCGACATTACGTTTTCGTCCACCAGCGGACGTAAAAATCGTTCCAGCCGCTCGAATACCGAGCCGTAGCGCAGCAGCAGCACCAGCACCGCCGGCACCGGCGCGCTCAGCAGGAATGCCAGCAGCAGCCGACGGTATTCCAGGCCCGTCGTGCTGATCCCGATCAGCAGGAACAGGCCCAACGCGGTAAATAGGTACGAAACGATCAGCGTCAGCACAATTTCCACGATCACGCTGGCGCCGACCGGCGCCGCGGCGAGGCCGCGCCAACGCAATAAGCGAACCCCGACTAGGCTGCCCCCGACGCTGGCCACCGGAAGCAGCCGGTCGATCGCTTCGCGCACCGACGTGACCCAAAACACATAGCCGAGCCCGGCGTGGCGCTGGGGATCGTAAGGGTGAAGAAGATTGAACCAGCCGACGGCATATAGGAGAAAGAACACGGCGCGATAGGGTACCAACCACAGCAGCATCCAACCGGCTGATCCTAACGTCTGCAGCATCGCGGGAAAGTCCGCGCGAACGACGACAGTGACCAGCAACGCCAGGCCCAGCAGACCGCCGATGTAGGCTGCGATTCTCAAACTGTCCCCTTGCTGATGGATCTAAATTGACACGAAAAGCGCAGGGCGGCGCGGTATTTTAGGACAGTTTGCGCATGACGCCGGCGGAATCGACATCAAACTCATTGCCCCGCCAGGTGACACGAGAGCCGAGGAAGCTTCGGCACCACACCCAGCAGAGCAACAAGTCTCGCACGGGAAGCAGCCATACATCCGAGAATGCGGATCGATCGCCGCGCAACCGATGCGCGAGATGCAACCCCAGGCGCGCAATGACGGTGGCTGCGAAAAGGGTCCACGCAGCAATCGAAAACGCCGACCCCGCGGACGCGAGGGCAATACCAACAATTGCCAGAGGCAGGATGAAGCTCAAGAACATCAGTCGAAAACTGCGGGGCCGCAACATCCGTATCGTGCGCATCCAGCGTAGCTCATGGCGAATGAGCGAAGCTAAGTCCGGCTCGTGATGCTCAACCCTAATCACATAGGGCGACAAGACGATCCGTAGTCCCAATCCGCGGACGAGTTCGCCCAACTGGTAGTCGTCGGCAAGCTGGTTCGCGACCGCCTGAAGTCCGCCGATCGCCGCCAGGGTTTCTCGCCGCAGGCATAGCGATTGACCGGAGACATAACCCTGGTGACCAAAAAGCCACGCCAATAGCACCGACGGTATGTACCACTCGTTGATGTACATCGCACCGAGCCGCGACCAGATCCGCCCGGTCGGCACGCCCCGGCATATGCACGTCACCAAGCCCGCGTTGCGATCCAATAGCGGTGCAGTCACCGTCGCGAGGTAATCGGGTCCCACGCAAACATCGCTGTCCGCCAGCGCCAGCACATCGTGGCGCGCCCGCGCGAGCATGTTAATGAGGTTGCTGATCTTGCAGCTGCTGCCGTGCTGCTGCGGATTGACCACCACGTCGATCGGTATCGCCGGGAATTCCCGCACCAACCGATCGACCACCGAGCGCGCGGGGTCGGACGGATCACGCATGCCGAATACAATCTGAAACTCAGGGTATTCCTGCCGGCAGAAGGAGCGCAGCTGCTCGTACAACCCTGGTTCCGCGCCGCATAAAGGCTTGAGCAGCGTCACCGGCGGCAGCTGTGAGGGATTTTTAGGGGGCGCCTTGCGTAGTTGCCAAGCAAGTATCGCAATGAGATTCAAGATGCCGTAGCCGGCCGCAATACTCAAGCAGGCGAGGCCGACCATCGCCGTGAACGGATGAACTAGGGGCATCAGTGCCTCACTCGAATGACCGCTGCTATCCCTCAGGCCTCGTGCGCGCGCAGAAAGCGGAAGAACTCGACGCCTTCGCGCAGCCGCCGTTTCATCATGTCCCAGCTCGTCAGCATTTCCTTGACGATCTCCCAAACCTTGCTCGGCCGGAAGTAGAAGCGCCGATAAAAGACTTCCATGCTGTGAAAAATTTCCTCTTTCGACAGGTGTGGATAACTGATGGCGGCCAGCTGCACGCCCTTGTCGTTGACCAGATTGACGGCGTCGTTCTCCTGCAGCCAGCCGTTGTCGATCGCTTGCTTGTACAGCGTGGTGCCCGGATACGGCGCGGCGAGGGACACCTGAATCGTGTGCGGATTGATCTCTTTGGCGAAATTGATCGTTTTCTCGATCGTTTCCGTAGTCTCACCCGGCAGCCCCAGGATGAAGGTGCCATGGATCAGGATACCGAGTTTGCGGCAATCGTTGGTGAAGCGCCGCGCAATATCGGTGCGCAGCCCCTTCTTGATGTTGTGCAGGATCTGATCGTCACCCGATTCATAGCCGACCAGCAGCAGGCGCAGACCATTGTCCTTCATCACCTTCAAGGTGTTGTAGGGCACATTGGCCTTGGCGTTGCAGCTCCAGGTCATGCCGAGCGAGCCCATGCCGCGCGCAATCGCTTCGACGCGCGGCAAACTGGAGGAGTCGGTGAAGGTATCGTCATCGAACATGATCTCCTTCACTTCCGGCATGTTCTGTTTGATCCACTTCACCTCGGCGATGACGTTCTCGGCGGAGCGCACCCGGTAGCGGTGGCCGCCGACGGTCTGCGGCCACAGGCAGAACGTGCATTTCGAACGGCAGCCGCGGCCCGTGTAGAAGCTGACGTAAGGATGCAATAGATAGCCAATGTAGTAGTTTTCGACCTTAAGATCGCGCTGGTAGACCGGAGCGACGAATGGCAGCTCGTCCATGTTCTCGACGATCGCGCGCGGCAGATTGTGCACGATGCGGCCGTCCTCGCCGCGGTAAGAGAGTCCCTTGATATCCTTCAACGGCAGGCCATCGGCAACTTCCTTGCAGGTGTAGTCGAATTCCTCCCGGCAGACGAAATCCACCGCGGTAGTGGCATTCAGCGAACCTTCCGGGTCGACCATGGTCTTGGCACCGACAAGGCCGATCCTGATGTTTGGATTGTCCTGTTTCAGGAGCTCGGCAAACTTGGCATCGGTCGGAAACGACGGGGTGCTCGTGTGCATGATGACGAGGCCGTAGCCGCGCGCGATTTCGCGGGTCTGCTCGACCGTTAGCTCATCGGCCGGGGCATCGAGCACACGGGAGTTCGGCACCAGCGCAGCCGGCTGCGCCAGCCAGGTCGGAAACCAGAACGATTTGACCTCGCGTTTGGCTTGGTAGCGCGAACCCGCGCCGCCGTCGAAGCCGTCAAACGAGGGTGCCTGCAGAAACAGCGTCTTCAGCGCTTGCTCTGAGGGCGAAGGGGAAGTCATTTACGGGCCTCGCAGGAATTTGGCATCGTGTCACACGGAATTCAAAAAGCTCACACTACAGCTCACTCTCAACTGGAACAGGCTTTGCCTGCCACCGCGGATACCATGCGTACGGCTTGGTCCAACAAAGTACCCCGGATCATGATGCTAAGCAAGGCGAGCACCGTAGCCTCGGGCAGCCCGTGCCAGGCGCGCCGGACAGCGCGAAGAAGTCTCTGATAAACAAAGGCTTGTGTTCGGCGGCGCAACGGCACTTCGCCTGATAGACGGAAGTTGAGGCATCATATGCGCTTGCCGAACAATCCATTCCCATAAGGGTTAAAACAATCATGATTAATTTGCTGCGCTATCTACCGCTTGCCGCGTCCTGTCTGGTGCTCGCCGTGCCTGCCGGAGCTGAGGCGCCGTTTTCATTCGATGCCACCCCCGGACGACTTCCTAAGAACGTGGTGCCTGTCGATTACACGGTCGATATCGTCCCGGATGCCAAGGCGCTGACCTTCTCCGGCACCGAGTCGGTGCTGCTGCATTTCCGTGCCTCGACCGCAACGGTGCAGTTCAATTCCCTCAACGAGAAGCTTCATGACGTGCGTCTCGACGGCAAGCCGGTCAAGGGCATCGTATCGGACGACGATAAACAACTCACCACGGTGACAATGGCCGCACCAGCATCGATCGGCCGGCACACGCTGACATTCTCATACACCGGGAAAATAGAAACACAGCCGGTGGGCTTGTTTGCTCAACCCTATTCCGGAGCCAACGGCGCGAAGGGAGCGCTGCTTTCGACGCAGATGGAGGCAACTGACGCGCGCCGCATGTTCCCCTGCTGGGATGAGCCCGCCTTTCGGGCTACTTTCCAATTGCGCGCCACCGTGCCCGCTGCGTGGGCAACCGTCTCCAATATGCCGATTGCCACTCGAATCATGCACGGTAACCTCGCCACGACCACGTTCGAGCGTTCTCCAAAGATGCCGTCTTACTTGGTCGAATTCACGGCGGGCGACATGGCGCAGATCAGCGCTGAGGTAGGCAAATTCAAATTCGGCGTTTGGGCGGTGCGCGGCCAGGAGAACGAAGGGCAAACGGCTTTGGCCAATGCAAAGCAAATCCTCGCCGACTACAACGATTATTTTGGCTATCGATTTCCGCTGCCCAAACTTGACTCAATCGCAATTCCGGGCGGCTTCACGGGAGCTATGGAAAATTGGGGTGCCATCACCTACAACGATCAGCTATTACTGGTGACCCCTGCCAGCACCATCGGCGATAAGCAGCAGGTGTACGCCGTCCAGGCGCACGAAATGGCGCATCAGTGGAACGGCGATCTGGTCACCATGGCATGGTGGGATGACATCTGGCTCAACGAGAGTTTCGCCTCATGGATGGCCGCGAAGGAAACTGCGCTGCGCAATCCGGATTGGAAGTGGTGGGAGAACCAGGACGCGGACAAGGAAGGTGCGATGAATGCCGACGGGCGCGCGACCTCGCATGCGATTCAGCAGCATGTAAAGGATGAACTACAGGCGATGAACGCTTTCGATCCGCAGATCACTTACAGCAAGGGTCAGGCCATTTTACGCATGTTCGAGGCGTACCTGGGCCCCGACGTTTTTCGCAGCGGCATTCGCAGTTACATAAAGGCGCGGGCGTTTTCAAACGCCACCACCGCGGATCTGTGGAATGGTCTGAGCGCCGCAAGCGGCAAAAATGTCGGCAAGATCGCAGCCGACTGGACCGAGCAAGCCGGCTTCCCGTTGGTCATGGTCGCCGCTCACTGCGATGCCAACGGCGCGCGCACCATCACACTATCGCAAAAGCGGTTTCTGCTGAGCGGGACCGATCCGAGCTCGTCACATTGGAATATCCCGCTGCAGATCCGCGCGGGAGAGCACGGATCACCGCAGAGCGTGATGCTGTCGAAGGACGGCCAGAGCGCCGCGGCCGGCCGCTGCGATGAACCATTGAGCGTCGATGCCGATGCGATCGGCTTTTATCGGGTGATGTATGACCCCGCGACACTCGCGGCCAATACGAAGAATTTCGGCCGCCTGGCCGATGCCGATCGCATCGCACTGCTGGATGATCAATGGGCGCTGGTCGAATCCGGCGCCGCGCCGTTGCCCACCTATCTGACCCTTGCCTCCTCGATGGGCAAGGATCTGGATACGCGCGCGTGGGATCAGATTGCGCACGCTCTCGAGACCGTCGAGTACGCCGAGCGGGGAACCGCAGGACACGATGCATTCGCCGCGTACGCCCGCTCCATTCTCAAGCCAGCATTCGAACAAATCGGATGGGATGCAAAGGCCGGCGAAGCTCCCGATGTGCAGGAATTGCGGCGAAAACTCATCGGCGATCTAGGCGTCTGGGGCGACAAAGCCGTCATCGCCGAGTCGCGTAAGCGCTTCGCCGCATTCGTCACCGATCACAAGGCGATTACGCCGGACAGTCAAGCGGTTATTTTATCGGTGGTCGCGCACTATGCCGATGCCGCGACCTTCGACCAGCTTCATGCAGTAGCGAAGGCGGCCGCCAACGAAACCGAGCTGGAGCGTTACTACATGGCAATGATGGATGTCGGCGATGCGGCTCTGGCCGAGCGCGCCGCAAAGATTGCGCTGTCGTCCGACATTCCGCCGCAGGCGGATTCATTGCGCCTACAGTTGGTCGGGGAGCTGGCCCGCCAGCACCAGCAATTATCCTGGAAGACCTTTACGGCCAACTCCGACATGTTGATGAAGCCCCAAACCTCCTTTGCGCCGCTGATCATTGCGCAGTACATACCCCCGGGTTACTGGAGCGGCGTGCCGCTGACGGAAGTGGAGAGCTGGGTGCGTGCACACGTGCCGGCGGAGATGTCGCCCGTCGTCGCTCGAGGCATGGAAACGGCACGATTCAGGCTGGCTGAGAAGGCCGCTTTGGTACACGAGGCCGATAGCTTTCTTCACAAGGCAAGCTAATCCGCGGGACGCCGAACCGTACACCACTTGCGTCGCCGCGCCGCCCTCGGGCACGGCACTTGGCTCGGGAAGCCGAACGGTCATAGTTGCCGGTCCAAGGGACTCTTTACACCCATTGCCCTCTTTCCCAGGACATGGGTGTAAATCATGGTAGTCCTCACATCGGCGTGACCCAACAATTCCTGCACTGTGCGAATGTCGCAGCCAGCCTCGAGCAGGTGCGTTGCAAAGCAGTGCCGGAACGTATGACAGCTTGCCGGCTGTAGGATGCCCGCTTTGTGAACGGCAAGCTGCACGGCACGCTGCACGGTCTTTTCATGCTGATGGTGGCGAGCCGGACGGCCGGTATAAGCATCCTGGCAAAGCGAATCAGCTGGGAACACATACTGCCAACCCCACTGCACGGCGGCATTCGGGTATTTACGCGCGAATGCCGTCGGCAGCGTAACGCCCGGCTCGCCTAGTTTGCGTTGCTGTTCGAAACGGACGTGGAGCTTGGCGAGATGCGCGCGAAGCGGAGCAATGATCATCGAGGGCAACACGGTAACGCGATCCTTACCACCCTTCGCGTCGCGGACAATCACTTCGCCCCGCTCAATGACAAGGTCCTTGATGCGAAGCCGCACCGCCTCCATCAATCGCAACCCGCTGGCGTAGAGCAAATTCGCAATCAGCCATGAAGTACCGTCAAGCTGAGCCAGCAGCGAGCGCACTTCGGCTGGACTGAGTACCCCGCGAAGCCGCTTCGGCCGCGACGCCCTAGTGACGTTCACCAGCCACGGCAGGTTCACGTCAAGTACCTGCCGGTCGAGAAATAATAGCGCCTGAAGCGCCTGGTTTTGCGTAGCCGCACTGACTCTGGCCTCAACCTCCCCCGATCCCATGTCGCGTGGATGCTTACGGCCATGAAACCTCACGTAGCGTCGAATCCAGTGAAGGTAAGCCTGTTCGGTTCGGAGCGCGAAGTGCCGGGTGCGCGTTTTCTCGCGCGACACCTCGAGCAAACCACGGCCCTCCACGATGTATAATTGCTCCCCGGAGTGCTATGCAACACATTCGCAATCTGACCACAAGGAAATCAGGAAGTTGTCAGAATTCCAAGCACAATATTCAATGCATTTGACGCGTTTCACCCCCCCGTTTTTGTCGTCTAATTAATTGTTAGACCAACGTGAAGACTCGCCTCAAAATTGTTGCGTACTCAAAACGAGCGAAGTGGGTCATTTACCCAACTGCCATATTGGTAATGATCAATTTCATCGTGTTTGTTGTCGGGAGCGTTTACCTTGGCGGCGATGCTCTAAACGGTTATGTGCAGGCAGGCCATTATTTCCTGTGCGCACACGGACATTGCACCGAAGTATCGAGTGCAACGTGGCACTACAGTTATTGGCACGCCTACGCCTCAATGGGCGGCATTTTGCTAATGTTTGGTGAAGTAGCACTATTCTTGAACCTCGGGGACATTGAATGGAAGTAGGCTGCCCCGCCGCGAATGCCGTCTTGCAGACCCGCATTGACGGTGGCCGTCGGTCTAACAATCGGATCGAGCGATCGCGGGTCGCGTCTTCGGTGAGCCAGGGAGGGAGTCGATGATCGGGATAAAGTGCCTTCGTTCGAGGCCGGTGAAGCCCCGCGTCGCTCAACCTCATCGTTAGTGGACGTGAAAATGACCGTCACCGCCCGGATTCGTTTCGCGCTCACCGCGGTGATCCTGGCCGTGGTCTATTACTATTTGCTCGTTTACCTGGTCGGCTGGACGAGTGCGCAACAACGCCCCGGGTGGTGGCTCGCTGTTTTCCCCACCCGGCGGATTGGTGTGCTCGGCTGGTTGATCGCGCTTCATACATTCGCCGTTCTGTTGGCGGCCCTTCCTATCGCGGTCGCCGCGGTGGTCATTGCGCGGACAACAGCGGTACTGTTGGGTTTAACCGCCGCCGTACTCGCGACCGCCGCGGCCGTAGCTCCTTCGCTCAGTTCCGCTATTTGGCCCCTTATCTGGAACAATCATCCAATATTTTTCGTAACCGACCAAGTCAAGCTCATTGACGCTGTCCCTTTTATCGCCTGGGTGCTTCGGGCCGCGTCCTCTAACAATCGGTTCGAGCGATCGCGGGTGGCGTCTTCGGTGAGCCAGGGAGGGGGTCGATGATCGAGATAAACCGGTTTCGTTTATCGTCGGCGCATACCCGCGTCGCTCAGCCTCATTGTTAGACGACCATTTAGCGTCTTGACGTTATAGCGTTTTCCGGTATATTGATGCTATGGAAAACTCTAAGCGCGTAACCGTCTATTTCGATTCCGACGTTCACAAGGCGCTGCGCCTCCGGGCTGCCGCGTCCGATCGTTCCGTATCGGAAATGGTCAATGACGCAGTGCGTGTGAGCCTTGCGGAAGACGCCTCTGATCTTCACGCTTTTTCCGAGCGGCGAAACGAAAAGAGTGTCTCGTTTGAGTCCTTCATTAGCGGCATGAAGCGGCGTGGCCAATTATAGGCTTCTGGTAAAGCCCTCGGCCGCTAAGGAGATTGAGAAGGTCGGCTCTAAAAACGACCGTCGGCGCATTGTCGAGCAGATCGGGGGTTTGGCCGCGGAACCTCGACCAAGCGGCGCGGAAAAACTCGCCGGGTACGACGACCGGTATCGCGCGCGTCAAGGTGACTATCGAATCGTATATTTGATTGACGACTCGCGTTTGGAGGTCACAATATTCAAAGTCGGACATCGCAAAGACGTGTACCGTTGACTCGTCTAACAATCGGTTCGAGCGATCGCGGGGCTGCGTCTTCGGTGGGCCAAGGAGGGAGTGGGTGTTCTAGATAAACTGCCTTCGTTTTGGGTCTCCGCAACTTCACGTCGCTCAATCTCATCGTTAGACGCCTTATTCGCGTTGACCGGGCCGACGTGCTCTGAAACGATCTGTTTCTGACATTTGATCGCCTGGTTCAGTTTGAGTATACCAACCATCGCGACGCATGGCAGCGAGATGGCCGCCCACGCGGGTTCTTCTGGCGTGCCAAGGAGTGCACCTGGTCCAGCGGCATAGCGACGCAGCGGCTTTTGAACCTTAGAACGCTGCTTCCTCGAGCGCCATCATCGACGCCTTACCTGCCTTGATGGCATACAGCAGGCCGCCGACTTGCGGCAGAATGCGTTCGATAAAGAACGTCGCGGTCGCACGCTTAGCCTTGTAGAACGCGGCATCTTCGCCGGCGGCGCCCGGCTGCTTGTCCGCCGCGACCTTCGCCATCCGCACCCACATGAAGCCGAGCGCGACCAGCCCGAACATTCTCAGATAATCAGCGGAGGCGGCGCCCGCCTCCTCCGGATCATTCAGGCTCTTCTGGGCGATGAATCCGGTCGCGAGCTGCAACGCTCCAAACGCCTTGGCGAAGGGCGCCACCAGCGCGCCGATGTCCGGATCCTCGTTATGCGATTCGATGAATGCCGCAACCGGATGAAAGAAGCGCCGCAGCGAGCGTCCTAAATTTGCCGGCATTTTGCGGCCCACCAAATCCAGTGCCTGCACGCCGTTGGTGCCCTCGTAGATCAAGGCGATGCGCACATCACGCACCAACTGCTCCATGCCATGATCGACGACGTAGCCGTGGCCACCGTAGGTCTGCAAAGCGAGATTGGTCGTCTCCAAGCCCAGATCGGTAAACAGCGCCTTCACCACCGGCGTCAGCAGCGCGACGAAATCCTCGGCTTCCGTGCGTTCGGCGGGGTCCTTGACCCGGTCCATGCGATCGAGCGCATTCGCGACCCAACACCCTAGCGCCCGGCAACCCTCGTTGTAGGCTCGCATGGTCATCAGCATACGGCGCACGTCGGGATGCACGATTAGGGTCGGCTGATTTCTCCGGATGTTTCGCGCCGCCGAGAGCCCGGCCCTGCAGCCGCTCCTTGGCATAGGCGGCAGCGCTTTGATACGCCAATTCGCCGACGCCAAGACCCTGAGTGCCCACCGACAAGCGCTCGCTGTTCATCATGACGAACATCGCCTGCATGCCCTTATGCGGCTCGCCCACCAGCCATCCGGTTGCCTGATCGAAATTCAATTGGCAGGTCGCCGAGCCTTTGATGCCCATTTTATGCTCGATCCCCACGCATCGGACGCCGTTGCGCGCGCCGACGGAGCCGTCCGCATTCGGCAGAAATTTCGGCACGAGGAACAGGCTGATGCCCTTAACCCCCGGCGCAGCGTCCGGCAGACGCGCCAGCACCAGATGAATGATGTTCTTAGTCAGGTCATGCTCACCGGCGGAAATGAATATCTTCGAGCCGCTCACGCGGTAGCTGCCGTCCTGCTGCGGCAACGCTTTGGTGCGCAGCAGACCGAGATCCGTGCCGCAATGCGCCTCGGTCAGGCACATGGTGCCGGACCAACTGCCATCGACCATCTTCGGCAGATAAAGATCCTTCAGTTCCTTCGAGCCGTGACTCTTGAGTGCCAGATAGGCTCCGTGCGACAGGCCCGGATACAAGCCAAACGCCAGATTGCAGCCGCAGATCATCTCCTCCACCAGTTTGCTGACGCTTTCGGGCAAGCCCTGGCCGCCATAAGCCGGGTCGGCGTTGAGAGAGCCCCATCCGCCTTCGACAAACGCTTGATATGCGGCCTTGAACCCGTTGGGTGTACGCACCACGCCGTCCTCGTAGTGGCAACCCTCGGCATCGCCGCCGGCGTTGAGCGGCAGGAGCGTCGCGCCGATGAATTTCGCGGCTTCCTCGAGAATAGCGTTGAGCAGATCCGGGGTGACTTCCTGCAGTCCCGGTAATTTTGCGAGGTCGGCGCTGTCATGGAGCTCGTGCATTACGAAGCGCATGTCGCGCAGGGGTGCGGTGTAGGTCTGCATGGATCTCTCCCGATCCTAATTACGCAACGGCTTGCCGGTCACGAGCAGGTGCTCGATCCGTGCCAGCGTGCCGCTGGTCTTCATGAGGCGCATGAAGGCTGCGCGTTCGAGCTCCAGCAGTTGGTCTTCGGTGACGAGGTCGACCAGATCGGCAGGACCACCCGACAGCACCCCGGCCAGCTCATCGGCAACCACCATATCGTGATCGGTGGCGATACCGCGTTTATGGAAGCTCTCTACTGCCATGGTGAAAGCCAGCTTGCCGGCGGCGCCGGGCAGCTTCAATTCGACCGGCTTCGGCGGCTCGTAATGCTCCGCCAGCGCCAGCGCGCGCGCCTTGGCGTCGGCGAGCAGGCGATAGCGGTTCATGGTGATGCCGTCGGCCGGCCAAAGGAAAAGCAGCTCCTTCGCTTGCGCGGCGGACTTCGACACCGTCGCCGTGCTCACCGTCTCGAATACCTTGGACGGCGCGGGCATCGGGCCACGCGGCAGCAATCCGCTCATCGACCAGCGCGACAGCATTTCCTTGCAGCCGCCCCAACCGGGCACCACGCCGACCCCGCATTCGACCAAACCAATGTAGCTCTCGGCATGCGCTTGTATCGCGTCGCTGTGCAGCAGGATCTCGCAGCCACCGCCTAATGCCATGCCTGCTGGCGCGCTGACCACCGGAAAGGGCGCGTATTTCAGAGCCTTGTAGGTCTGCTGACCCGCGACGATCAATTTCTCGATCTCACTCCAGGCCGCGATGTTCGCAGCGAAGATTGCCAGCCCCAAATTGGCGCCGACCGAGAAGTTGCGACCTTCGTTGTAGATGACCAGCGCTTTGTACTTCGCCTGCACCACAGGGATGGTCTTGCCGAGGAGCGAAATGACTTGATCGTCGAGCGAGTTGCTCTTGCCGGTGAATTCGAAGCACAGCACGCCGTCGCCGATATCCCACACGGCGGCCGAGGCGTTCTTGAGCACGGGTTTCGAGACCCGCTTGATATCCTCCAGCATGAGCACGCCATCCGGGCGCTGCACATCGTGATAAGCCCCGTCGGTGCCGAGATATTGCCGGCGTCCGTCCTGCAGCCGATAGAAGCTCTGGTCCTTGGCTGCGCGCAACAACACCGGGACCGCAAGCCCATCCTTCTGCAGCCGATCGGCGAACCAACCGGCGCCGAGCATGTCGATCAGTTCGAACGGACCCCAGCGCCAGTTGTAGCCGAGGCGCATCGCCTCATCGATCGCATCGATGTCGTCGGCCGCCTCCGGGACCAGCCCCGCCGCATACGAGAGCGTCCGGCCGAGCACGCGCCACGCATAGCGTCCGATCTTGTTGTCGGCGGACAGGAGCGCGCGTAGATCCTTCGACGCCGCCGCGAGCTCGGGCAATTCACTCTTCCGCTCCGGCCGATAGACGCCCGAGACGAGGTCGATCGCCTCTTTGACCTTGCCGCCACCGGCGCGATTCAGCCGGTAGAATCCACCGTTGCCCTTGCGGCCGGTGTAGCCGTCCGCGATCATTTTCCGGATCAGGGGCAGATCGCGATTGACGGCGTGGAACGCATCGCTCGGCGCCAGCGCCTTGCTCAAGCTCGCATTGATGTACGGCATGAGGTCGAGCCCGACCAGATCGATCAACCCGAACACGCCTGTCTTTGGAATGCCCATGGGCTTGCCGATGACGGCGTCGGCCTCCTCGACGGTCAGGCCCGCATCGATCGCCTCGATCACCCCGGTCTGCAGCCAATAAACGCCAAGGCGATTGGCGATAAATCCAGGGCTATCCTTGCAGCGCACGACGCTCTTGCCGAGCACGCGATCCGCACAGCGGGCGACCGTCTCCGCCAATTGCCCATCGGTATTCTTGCCGGTCACGATTTCCAAAAGCCGCATGTAGCGCGGCGGGTTGAAGAAATGCGTGATGAGGAAGTCGCGCGCAAAGGCATCGCTCAGGCCTTGGGTCAGCCTCTGCAGCGCAATGGTAGAGGTATTGGACGACACCGCCGTGCCCGGCCGGCGCACCGCATCGATCTTGGCGTACAGCGACTGCTTCACGTCCAAACGTTCGACCACGGCCTCGACGATCCAGTCGCATTCCGTCAGCTGCGAAAGGTGATCCTCGATGTTGCCGGGGGTTACGAGCTTCGCCGCGCGCGCCGACATGAAGGGAGCCGGCTCCGCTTTCAACATGTTGGCGATCGCGTTCTCCGCGAGCGCGTTGCGGTTGGCGGCGCCCTCGGGAATGATGTCGAGCAGCAGCACCGGCACGCCGGCATTGGCAAATTGCGCGGCGATGCCGGCGCCCATGACGCCGGCGCCGACGACGGCAGCTTTGTGGATCGCTTGCATTTCGGTGGCGCTCCTCTTAGATCCGTTCGAGTATCGTCGCGATGCCCTGGCCGCCGCCGATGCATTGGGTGGCGAGCGCATAGCGGCCGCCGACCCGCTGCAACAGGCTCGCTGCCTTGCCGACGATGCGGGCGCCGGTGGCGCCGAGCGGATGGCCCAGCGCGATCGCGCCGCCATCGATGTTCAAAGTTGCATCGCGGATGCCCAGATCGCGGACGCAGGCGAGCGCTTGGCTGGCGAACGCCTCGTTGAGCTCCACCACGTCGATGGCCGATATGTCGAGATTCGCGCGCTGCAACGCCTTGCGACTGGCCCCGATTGGCCCGATCCCCATAATCTCCGGTGCGCAGCCCGCGACGCCGACGCTGCGGATGCGCGCGAGCGGCGTGAGCCCATTCTTCGCGGCGTACTCTTCGCTGCAGACCAGAACCGCCGAAGCGCCGTCGCTCAATGGCGAGGAAGTGCCGGCGGTGACGCCGCCATCTTTGTCGAAAGCCGGCTTCAGCTGCGCCAAGCCCGCGGCGGTGGTGTCCGGGCGAATGCAGCCATCGCTCTCCACCGTGCCGCCCTTGCTCTTGATCGGCACGAGTTCGGCGGCGAAGTTCCCGGCCTTCGCCGCCGCTGCCGCGCGCTGCTGGCTGCGCATGGCAAAGGCTTCCTGTTCCACGCGGCTGATGTGCCATTTGCCGGCAACGTTCTCCGCGGTGTCGCCCATCCCGATATAGGCGGCCGGCACCTTGGCCTGCAGCGCCGGATTCGGCAGCGGATTGAAACCCATCATGGGCACGCGCGTCATGCTCTCGACGCCGGCAGCGATGAACACCTCTCCCGCGCCAAGTTGGATCTGGCCGGCGGAGATATGCACCGACTGCATCGACGAGCCGCAAAAGCGGTTGACGGTCATGCCGGCGACCGACTGCGGCAGTCCTGCGAGCAGACCGATCAAACGTCCGACATTGAAACCCTGCTCGCCTTCCGGAAATGCGCAGCCGACGATCAGATCCTCGATGTCCTCGGGTCTGACCTTGGTGCGTTCGACCAGGGCGCTGACCACCTGCGCGGCCAGATCATCGGGACGCACTCGCGTGAGCGCCCCCTTGTTCGCGAGGGTGAAGGGTGAGCGGGCGAAGCCCGCGATAACGACGTTCCTCATGCTGTAGCTCCGTTTGCGTCCGAACCGATGACCTAGCCTCTCGCCCGCCGCGAGCCGCTCTGAAGTGTTGCCAGCGCAGTCTGGGCCTGCGCTTCCACCTCACGAAGCTCAGCGAGGGTCTGGTGCAGCGCAACGCGCTGATCCTCCAACCGCAGAATGCGACTGTGCACCGCTTTCAGGAGCAGCCGCACTTGCTTCGCGAGAGTCGGATCGACGTCGTACAGATCGAGATACTCCTTGATCTCGCGCAGCGTGAATCCGAGCCGCTTGCCGCGCAGGATCAGGATCATCCGAGCGCGATCGCGCTGCGTGTAGACGCGGTTATTGCCGACCCGGCGCGGCGATATCAGCCCCTTGTCTTCGTAGAAGCGAATCGTGCGCGCGCTCACGCCCAAGTCCTCGCCCAACTGGCTTACGCTATACAGAGCGGCGCCGCCATCAAGACAAACGGCAGCACCGCGAAGAGTGCGACGAATCGAGTCGCCGATGTCGCAGTCGTTCCCATTGGGCCGCGTCAGGGCGCCGGAAAGGTGAAGAATTCCCACATTGTCGGTGCCGTTGCCGCGGCGCCCGGCAAGGAGGTGGTGATGCCCAAGCCCTCCAGCAGCAGGCGCAACGCGCTTTGATGCTGATACAGCGTGGTCGATTGGTACCCGCCCTTCGAGTACTTCGGGCTAACGATCACCGCTGCAATGCGGCCGCCTCCATTCGTGTTGTCGCTGCCCGACTCGTCGAAGGTGATGATCAGCAGTCCGTCGTCCTTGAACGGGGCGCTGGTCAGCAGCGACGCGATGTTCGTCTCCAGCCATGTGTCGGCAACATTCAGCCCGCAGTTGTGGGCGTCATCGCAAAGATTCGGCGTGACGAACGAGTAATTAGGCAGGTTCCCCGAAGCTAGGTCCGCTGCGAATTGCGTAAAAGGCACGAGCGTCTGCTTGCCGGCCGCGCTGTCTTGTACATCCGTCAGGTAGGCCAGAGGGACATGGCGCACCGCATAGTTTCCGGTGTCGCCGCCCGTGTATCCAACCGACGGCAGATCTTCGGCGTAAGCCTTCCACGTCTTGCCGTTCGCCGCCAGCTCGCGCACGGCGTTGTTAGCCGAGACTGGGAAGGATGTGGGCGTTTCACTGTCGTCGTTCGTGAGAACCTGCCCGGTCACGAGCATCAGGTAGTTGCCGATGGATGGGTGAGTATTGGAGTAGTACTGAGTAGCGAGCCCATACTTGTCGATCAGGGAATTCAGGTACGGCATGCTGGTCGTGTTGCCGACCACACTCGCGTAATTCGCATTCTCTTCCACGACGATGACGACGTGCCCGAAAGGCGCGGCAGCAACGGCGGCGCTGATCGATATGCTGGTCGCCAGCGTTGCCGCGGCACCGGTGGCGTCATGAACACTAAGAGTAAATGAGGAGGTCTCGACCGTCGTCGGCGTACCGGAAATCGTCCCGGCCGTTCCCGACAGTGCGAGACCGGCCGGTAGCTGACCGATCAACACAGTCCAGGCGTAAGGCGTTTCGCCACCGGTTGCGCGCAAGGTATCGGAGTAGGCGCCCTGAACTATCCCATTCGGCAAAGTGGAAGTGGTGATCGTCAGCGGCGATGTGACCACCGGTTTGACGGTGAGCACGGCGTTGTCGCTCGTGACCATGCCGGCGGAGTTTGTCACGACGACGCTGAAGCTGGTGCCGTTATCCGACGCGCTCGTTGGCCCAGTCGTATAGCCCGCGGCAGTCGCGCCGGCGATCGGACTGCCGCCTTTGCGCCACTGATAAAGTAGCGGCGCGGTGCCGGTTGCAGCGACGGTAAAAGCCGCGGTTTGACCCGCCGTAACGGTCACACTCTGCGGCTGCGCCGAAATGCTCGGGCGGACCGCGGCGGGTGTGACAGGCGCCGTCGCCGGGTTGCTCGCCGATCCGCCGGAACAGGCGGCGATGAGCTGCAGAAGGAGAATGCCGGCGGCGGATCTCGCCCAAGCTCTACTGCGCCGCGCGCGAGGTCTCCCGCTGCAGACGGTAAGCGCGCTTATAATTGTAAATATTGCAAAGAGCCTGCCGAGCCTGTGCATATCGTCACTGATCCCGGCGAGCCCGTCATTCAGATGTGTCATGCACTGCATCGTTTCGCTTTGCGAAGCAAAGTAAACGCAATGGCTGGCCCGATGCAAGTGTCTTGGCAATGCGACACAGATGGACCCGGTAGGTTAGCCGTTGGCCTGCCGAACGGAAGCTCTCAGTAGTGGGGCGGACGTTCCTCTTCCAGCGCGCGCTCGTTGCCGCCGGACTGAGCAGCCTGCAGGCGCTCCGACACTTGCGCGAGCTTCGCGGC
>PKXS01000127.1 GCA_003132425.1 Gammaproteobacteria bacterium
CACGCCCATGGCGAAGTTGATGCCGAACAGCAGCCCCCAGAATTTGGTCATGTATTTCCAGATTTCCCGACCCGTCATGACATACACGCATTCCATGATGACCAAAATCATGGACAGACCGAGGGTCAGCGGCACGAACAGGAAATGATATAGGGCGGTCAGCGCGAATTGCAGCCGCGACAGGGTGACCACATCAAGGTCGACCATCAGTGGTTGCCTCGAAAAAAGAGAAACCACAGCAGAGCCAATGCCAGGAGCTTCGCAATCAGCGTCCAGATTACTTTAGCCCTAAGATCGCGCCGCCAATCGTCGCCCACATGTTGCTGATCCAGCATAGGCATATTCTTCAAAACCTGCGCGAGATGTACAAAATCGCGCTTTCAATTTTGTAGAAGCTCTCCGGTCGAACGCCTTGCGGGTCGCTGGCCAACACATGATCGCGAGCGATGTTTTCGGCGTGGCGAAAGTCGAGTCCCAAGTCCCATTTGGGCAGAATGTTTCGCCATTGTGCGCCCAAGCCATAGTAAATCGAATAAGCGGGGGTCGCGAGGTCGTAGCGATTCACGCCCGCGAATAAGCTTAACGCGAAGGCGTCGTTAAAGCGGTGCCGATAATCCACCGCGCGCACACCGATCAGCGAGTGATCGTCGATCTGATCGAGTTCGAGACGCACTCCCAAATCATTGCTATCGGAGACGGCGCGGCGGGCGCCGAGGCCAAAATGCGGCCCGAAGCCCAACCGGGTCGTCGTCTTCGGTATCCCAGGCTCCAAATCGATGTGCACTTCGTTGGCGTTCACGCCGGCGTCGACGAACAGCTCGGATCCGTGCTCGTTCGGACCGCCGCCGTACGAGTCCTCGTCCAGCGAATCGTCGTCGCGCGTGCGTGCATCGCCGCCGTAGCGCAGAAAACCCGACAATCGAGAGAAGGATTGTCCAAAGATGTCGCGTCCAGCGGTCACTTCGCCGCCGACGGTCACGCCATTCCACGGGCGAGAATAGCGCACCGTGAAGTCAATATAGTGATGGTACGGATTAGGCACGGCAGTCGGGGAGTACGTTCGCGAGTCGCCGCCGTAATAATTCTCATTGACGAGGGATCGGATCTGTTCCTCCAGGTAGCCGCCGAAGGGAGGTTCCCAGCCCAGACGCAGCATTTGGCTGCGCGCGCCGACGCCGTCGCCGAACACCCGCTCCTGGGCGCCCCAGTTGCCCTCTACAATGCCGTTGTTGGTCGTGCCGTCCAAAAAGATATTGTGGACATACCAGAGGTTCTGCCACTCGGAGACCTCATACGTCAGGTCGAAGTGATGCCAAATCCGCGGAAAGTCGATACCGGCGGAAAGCGACGCGTTGCCCAACAAGTAGCTACCGCCGTCGGAGTTGTCCTCGCCGGCATACTGGAAGTACACCGCAAACGGAGTTTTGCCCGGAAACAGGAAACGGCTGACATAGGAGGCTTGTTGATTGGCCTCTGTCTGAAATTGGCCGGACGGCTTGAAGAAACCTCGCGCCAGAAAGCTCGCCGAATCAGGTAATCCGCTGCCGCCGCCGAACTCGACCAGGCGGTTGACGCCCAGCGACCAGCCGGGAAAGGGTTCTATCGACAGCTGTGTGCCGAACAGACGCGGATTTCCGCGGCTTGCAATGCCGTCGTACACGATGTTACTGCCCGTTAAACTGTCGCCGCTCTTGCTGCCGGTCTGCGACATGCGCGCCAAAAAGAACTCGTACTGAAAGCCGAGTCTGGTGAGGGGCTCGTAGTTCGATAACGTCACGGAAGGCATTGTCGGCGCCTCCGTACTGATCAGCATGCTGCTGTCAGTCAGCGGAGACAGCCAGTGATCACGGTACCCGATGTCGAGCTGCGCCCAGTTGAAGCCCAGGCTCAGCATGGTGCCCGTCGGATTGGTGCGTCCGGCGTAAGCGATTACGCCGCCGCTGGCGAGAACGTAGTCGTTGGGTTGTACATAGGCCTGGGCGGATAGCTCCCAATCGCTTCTGGAGGGGAGTCCATACTCGTTGGGCACGACGACATCGGCGCCACGCGTGACCGCGCCGGTCGCGCTGGCGTGCGTCACGGCGTAGTCGCGCGAGTAGCGCTGCAGGTATTTCTTCACCTTGGCACACAGCGGCTCATCGACCTTGCAAGCCTGGGGCAGCGCGTCCTGCACCAAGGCGACCGCAAACGGTCGTTTGAGCACGGGCTCATCCGCGAGAATAAGAACTCGCTCGATTTGCCGTTCGATTTCCGGCTCAAGATTCAACGGCAGATAGCCGCTGACGCCGTCAGCCAGCGCGACGTGCGTAACCGCCCCCAACAGGCAGGCGACCGCAAATCCGATCTTCGATCCCTTCAGCATTGACGTCACGATAGTGATTTGACCCTTTAGGCAATGGGAACCGCGACGGGAAGTACACGACATCACGTGTTGTACGGTCAAGCGCTTTATACCGCCAAGCGCTTTATGATGCCGCAGTGGAACCGCGGGGGCAGAACAATTAACCTCACCGGCGCCATGCACGTCATTCAGTCGAAGCGTTTGGAGTTGCGCGAACTCGATCTTCACGATGCGGAGTTCATTTTCGAGCTTTTGAATGAAGCCCCGTTCCTGCGCTTTATCGGGGACAAAGGAGTTAGAACACTGGCCGACGCCCGCGACTACCTTCTGAAGGGGCCCATGGATAGCTATTTGCGACGCGGCTTCGGCCTGTATCTGACGGGTTTACGCGATGGCGGGACGCCGATCGGGATCTGCGGGCTCGTGAAGCGCGATGTTCTCGAGGATGTGGACGTCGGCTTTGCCTTGCTGTCGCGGCACTGCTCGAGAGGATATGCGGTGGAGGCCGCTTCCGCGGTATTGACCTATGGCATGCAAGCATTGCGGTTGCGCCGCATCGTCGCAATCACCTCGCCCGACAACAATGCCTCGATCGCCGTTCTCGATAAGATCGGGCTGCGATTCGAGCGAATGGTGAAGCTGCCGGGGCACGGCGGCGAACTCAAATTATTCGCGACCGTGTAGCGGCCGTCATCGATTCGGGACCTTGCCGATTAGTCGGGCACTCTACTTTCACAGGTGCTTTAATGGCGTTCCTCATTGGAGTTCACCATGCATCCCTTCCCTCATCGTTACGCAGTCAATGCCGCCGTGCGCCCGGTCGGGGACGTGCCGCTGTCCTGCGAGGGCGTGCGGATAATCGAATCGGCGCCACCCAAGGAATTTGACGGTCCGGGCAATCAATGGTCGCCGGAGGGGCTGTTGACGGCGGCGGTCGCCGACTGCTTCTTGTTGGGCTTTCGCGCGATCGCGGCGGCATCCAAGTACTCTTGGACCAGTCTGGAGTCGCGCACCGAAGGGACTCTCGACCGCGTCGAGGGCAAGATGCGGTTCATCCGCTTCGACACGCACGCCAAACTGCAAGTGCCCGCCGGAGCGGATATCGAGCGTGCGAAAAAGCTTCTGGAAAAGGCCGAACTCACCTGCCTCGTCGCCAATTCGCTCAACAGCGAGCGCCATCTGACGGTGGAAGTCGTCGCGGGCTAGCAGAGGTCCTGGCCCAAGGGCAGCGTCAGTCGTCCATCAAAAAGCTGCGCAGCTGTTCGCTGCGGCTGGGATGACGCAACTTGCGCAGCGCCTTGGCCTCTATCTGCCTGATTCGCTCGCGGGTCACGTCGAACTGTTTGCCCACTTCTTCGAGCGTGTGGTCCGTATTCATGTCGATTCCGAAGCGCATGCGCAGGACCTTCGCTTCGCGCGGCGTCAGCTGCGCCAGCACCGAATGCGTGGTTTCGCGCAAGGATTCCGTCGTCGCCGAGTCGATCGGAGAGGACACCGAGGTATCCTCGATGAAGTCGCCCAAATGCGAATCCTCGTCGTCGCCGATCGGCGTTTCCATGGAAATCGGTTCCTTGGCGATCTTAAGCACCTTGCGCACCTTGTCTTCCGGCATTTCCATGCGCACCGAAAGTTCTTCCGGCGTGGGTTCGCGGCCCATCTCCTGCAGCATTTGCCGTGAAATGCGATTGAGCTTGTTGATCGTCTCGATCATGTG
>PKXS01000134.1:0-32474 GCA_003132425.1 Gammaproteobacteria bacterium
TGCCCCGCGATCCAGTTCATCATGTACCCGCCGTAGGAGCCCCCCAGCGCGCACATGTGATCGCCGTCCAGCCATGGATACTGCTTGAGCGCTGCCGCAAGCCCAAGCTTGAGGTCTTCCAGAGGTTTGCCGCCCCAGTCGCCGCTGATCGAATCGGTAAACGCCTGGCCGTAGCCGGTGGAGCNNCAGCGCCAGTGCCATTCATTGGCCATGCTTCCCTGGGGGCCGCCGTGCACGAGCAGCGCCACCGGGAACTTCCGATCCGGCTTGAAATCGGCGGCCTTTACGACATAGCCGAAGACGTTTTCGTTGTTCCAACCGGGGAAACTGAATTGCTCATAGTCGCCGAGCTTGCGTTGCGCCAGCGCGGCTTGGTTCAGGTGCGTGAGTTGCCGTGTCTTGCCGCCGGCGAATCCGACATCGTAAAGGTCGGCCGGATTCGCAAGATTGCTCAGCGTGTAAAGCACCCTCTTCGGGCCGACGCTGAAGCCTTCGACTTCACCGGCCCCGGTAATCGCCGAGGCTCTGCCGGTAACCGCATCGATCGCCCAGAGCGGGCGTTGGCCCAAGTGGTCGGTCGTGGCAAATAGCGTCTTGCCGTCGCGCGACCACGCGAAACTTGCGATCGATCGGTCCCAATTCTGCGTGAGCGGGCGCTTGAGGCCGGATTTTAAATCCAGCAAGACCAGATGAAATCGATCCGATTCGAAGCCCGGACGATCAGTAGCGAGGTAGGCGAGCTGCGCGCCGTCGGGGGAAAAGGCCGGCTGTCCGTCCCACGCCGGATTATCAGCAGTCAAATTGCGCGGCGTACCGCCGCTCGCGGGAACCAGGTAAATGTCGAAGTTCGTCGACCAAGGCTCGCCGGCACCCGCGACACGTATCGAGAACGCAACTTCGCTGCCGTCAGGGCTGAACGCATAGTCTTCCCGGCCGCCGAACGGCTTGCTCGGCACGTCGCCGTCGAGACCGCCGGTCAGGTTCACCGCGGCTCCGCCGACAACTCCGCGGGCATCGAGCGCCATCGCAAAAATCTGCGAGCGGCGGCCGTCGCTCCAAGTATCCCAATGCCGGACAAAAATTCTCTTGTATAGAACGCCTTTGGCGGCCGACTTTGCGGCCGTATCCAAGCGTTGCTTGGTACACGGGATGTCGGGGCAATCAACATAGACCTCGAGGCTCACCAGCACCCGGTCCGCCGTCGGCGAGACGCGGAAGCTCCCCACCTCGAGCGGCAGGGCAGTGATCTGCAGAGGATCTGCGCCGGGAGAAATGCGCCACACCTGCATGGAACCGCTGCGATTGGACAGGTAGTAAATGTACTTTCCGTCCGCGCTCCACTCGGCGGAACTGGAATTTGCGGCGAGGTCCGTGAGGCGTTGCGCAGCGGCCCCGCGTTTGACGGTGTCCAGCAGCCAAATGCCGGTGCGGCCCTTGTTCGCCTCCATATCGGTGCTGCGCAAGGTGTACGCCACACGCTTGCCGTCGGGCGATATCGAAGGTTCCGATATGCGCTGCAGGCGCACCAAATCCTGGACGCTGAAGGCTTGTGCAGGCTCCGTTGCCGCGGGCGCGCCGGCGATTGCCGCCGTCCCGGCCGCCGATAGAGCGAGAGCGGCCAAATAACGATGGACAATCATAGTGACATTCTCCGAGAGATCCGTTGAGACATTGTAGCCTGAGCAAACGGCCTTCCGCGCATTCCCAGGGCCGCGTAACCTTACGCGGCGAGTACCCGCCAGAGTAGTTCTCAATGATGTCAGCGCGAATCTTGAGTTTCGATTTGGACGACACCTTGTGGCCCGTGGCACCCGTCATCGCGGCGGCGGAGGAGAGCTTGTTTTCGTGGCTGAAGGAGCGCCATCCGCGGGCTGCGCATGGCCACAGCAGCGAATCGATGCGGCAGCTTCGCGCCAGGACAGCAGAGCTATTTCCGGAACAAGGTCACGATCTGACATTCTTGCGCCGGCACGCTCTGGCGCAGCAGTTTCAAGCGGCCGGCCTCGCGGCGTCGTTGGCCGACGAGGCACCGGAGGTATTTTTCGCGGCACGCAATCGTGTCGAGCTTTATGCCGACGTGCGCCCGGCGCTCACGCGCCTGCACTCGCGCTACCGCCTGTTCGCGCTGAGCAACGGCAATGCCGACCTTGAGCGCTGCGGCATAGGCGATCTGTTCGACGGCCACATTACCGCCAGGGCCGCAGGGGCCGCCAAGCCCGACGCGCGCATATTCGCGCAGCTGCTGATAGCGGCCGGCGTGCGGGCGCACGAGGCGCTGCACATCGGCGATGACCCATTGGCAGATGTCGTCGGCGCGATGCGCGCCGGCATCACGGCTGTGTGGCTCAATCGTGATTCGCGCGAGTGGCCGCAACAGTTCGCGCCGCCCGAGCGCACCGTATCGACGCTCGCCGAAATTCTCTAGCGCCATTGTGATGCACTACGCATTTAGCAGTCGCGCGCGGTGACTGCTGATCGGAAAGACTTGCGGAAATCAGCGCTGCGTCACTTCACTTCGCGCAGAGATAGTCGATACGATGGCATCGGGCGAAAAAGGATGCCAAGCATGCAAGCGATGTCCGCGGGATCTCTGGTAGCCGTCAGTTCTTTGCGCGAGTTCTTTCGTGACGCATTTCACAGCGCCAGCGAGCATCAACATCTCGGCATCGACGAGCAAGCCGAGCAATACGTCGTCAACTTGTTGACCATGTTTTCCCGCGCCGACGCTCTGTACGAACAGACCCCGGAGGGCCTGCGCATCAAGCCCCTGGCGCAGATGCTGGCGGATGCGCTCGATGCGCCAAGCGCGCTCGCGCGGCAGCGCAGCCTGCAGCGACTGGGCGATGTTTCGTTGTTCATCGCAGGATTTTTCGCGCGGAGCTTTGCCCGCAAGATGATCGACATCGACTATCACATCGCCATGGGCGGCGGCGCTTACGGTTCTCTTGCGGATACCATGCAACACTCGATGTCCGGACGCTGCATCGCGGCGATCTACGCGCAGCTCGCGCAAAAATTCCAGCGCCTGGTGGATGCGCTCAACGAGGTGAGCGAGATGTCGTACTGCCACACGGACGCGGACATCTTGCGGCTGTATGAAATTTGGATGAAAACCGGCAGCCAGCGCGCGCACGGCCTGTTGCAGCGCCTCGGCGTGCGCCCGGTCAAGCAAGGCGGCTCGCAGCGCGAGCACTGAGTATGATTCTACGCGGCCTACAGTCGCTGCTGGGGCGCCTCTATGACGTCGACCTGGGCTACGACGTATACGATTTTCTGGTGACCGACCGCCGCGCGCTTCCTAGCCTGACAGGCGTCAATGATCGCCGCGCGCCGGATGAAGAACTGTTGCTGGCGGAATCTACCGACGGCGCGGGCGTGGCGCTGTATATCGATCCGGGCCTGTTGCGGCGGCTCGAGCACGCGGACCCGCTCGGCGCCCTGACCGAAAGTAACTTAGCGGACTATTGCACGGCACTCGAGGGCGTGAGTCACTTCGTCTACTCAACCTGGCGTCTCGATCGAGATGCGCCGGTTTCGTTGCTCGAGCTCGAAACCCAGGCGGAGGTGGATAAGTACGCCGCCACGGTGTTTCTGCTGGCGGATCAGCACGGCGGCCCCTTTCCCCGGCAGGTGCATGCCCGCCTTTTCGATCGCGTCAGCTTCGATGCACATCTGGCGCCGGAGCAGTTTCAGCGCTACCGGACGGCGCACCGCTGCGCCGCCCAATATTGCAAAAGGCTGGAGCGAAGCTTTGTGACAAGAGGCGAGGCGCGGATTGAGGCGCTGGTGCGCGAGCTGCGCCGATTTTATCGTTTGAGGTGCACCGCAAAATTGCGGCATGCGCTGGCTTGATGCAGGCCGCGAGCCATCGAGCGCGCTATTCGTCGTCCTTGTTGGCGCTCGCTTGCTTGCGCAACTTGAGCCACTCGCTCAAGCGTCTGAGGTCCTTCTTGCGCGGCGCCGCCGCTTTCCCGAGCTTGCCGCTGTCGTAAGGATCGTAGCCTTTCTTCGTGCCCAAGGGGTTGGCCCTGACGGTGTCGACAGGGGTGGGAGAATCCTCGGCGATGGACAGGGCAGGATGTTCGAGCTTTTGCAGCCGCGCGGTGGACACCTCAAGGTCGTACTCGCCGGTCGAGACGGCCCATTCCCAAATCGCGTTGCCGCGGTCGTCGAATTTGACGCGGCCGGTGGTCTTGTCGTCCGGTCGCGCATCGCGCGCGGACGGCTTGCCGGAAGCGCTTTGGCCGGGTTTAGGGGCAGGTTTTGGGTGTTCCTTGCTCACACTACCCTTTTAGGCATTGCAGGGGTTAAGTCAACCCGGAGACGTTGAATATATGCAGGGCGTCACAGTTGTAGGTGGTATTGAGCGCGCAGCAAGCCCAGCGCGGTTTTCCCGTCGCTCCAGTCGCCGCGCAGCACCATCCCGGCCGCCTGGCTCAGCGGCATCCACTGCAGTTCCAGCTCCTCGTCGCCGTCGGGGGTCGGGGTACCCACCTGGAGATCGCGCGCCAGGAATAGGTGAATTAATTCGTTGAAAATGCCCGGCGCCGGAATGAAAAGCCCCAAGGGCGTCCAACTCTTCGCGGCCACTCCCGTTTCCTCGCCAAGCTCGCGCACGGCGCAAAGCTGCGGCGCCTCGCCGGCATCCAGCTTGCCCGCCGGTATCTCCCACAGGAAGTCCGCCACGCCGTGCCGATATTGGCGCACCAGGCAGACACGACCGGCGCCGTCCACGGCGACCACGGCAGCTGCGCCCGGATGGCGAACGAAGTCCAGTTCGTCCTCGCGGCCATTCGCGTAGCGCAGGCGTTCGGTGGACACCTCGATCACCCGGCCGCGGTGCACGCGGTTGCTTGCGATCGGCGTAGGTTTCAACATGTCGGCTCCATGGTCAAGGTTCCCGCCCTCATGATCATCCTCGGGAGCCCGGCCAGCGGCAAGACGACGCTTGCACGGCAATTGGCCGTCGACCTACACGTTCCTTGCCTGTGCAAGGACGATATCAAGGAAGCGCTGTTCGAGACTCTCGGCACCGGCGAGCGCGAGTGGTCGCGGCGCTTGAGCGAGGCAAGCTTTGGTGCGATGGCGGCGCTGGCTGGCGCGCAGATCGCCGCAGGCTTGTGCTGCATCGTGGAGGGGAATTGGCGAGCGGCGCACCCGGCCGATCTGTTCGCCAGGGTGAACCGCCACGGAGCGCGCACCGCGCAAGTGTGCTGCCGCGCCGAGCCTGAAGAAATCGCGCGCCGCTTCACGGCGCGGCAGCGGCACGCAGGTCATCTCGACGGCGTGCTGGGCGATGAATTGCGCCAAGCAGGCGAATCTGCGCCGACGTTCATGGAATTGCCCGGGCCGCGATGGGTATACGCCAGCGATAGCCCCGCCGCTTATCCGGGCCTTTTGCAGGGGCTTAAAAGCTGGGGCCTGTGATCTGTCTCCTCGCGTGCCCCTTGCAAGTGCGCGATCCTCAAGGGGGAAACGCAATCTAATCCATTGATCTGGATATACGTACAGTACCGCGGTATAGTTTTTGTATGATCAAAGCCAAGCAGACCTCATTCGAATCGCTCAACTCGGCGCAGCGCCGGGCCGCCACCTTTGGCACCCCCGCCGCGGAGGGCAAGGGGTTGAGCGCCGGTCCCATGCTCATACTGGCCGGCGCAGGCACCGGAAAGACCAATACGCTGGCGCATCGCGCCGCCCACCTGGTTCTCAATGGCGTCGATCCGGCGCGCATTCTTATGCTGACCTTTACCCGCCGCGCCGCACAGGAAATGATTCGCCGCACGCAAGCCATCGTCGGCGAGGTGCTGTCGGAACGCGGCAAAATGGGCGATCGCAGCGTAGTGACCCGATTACTATGGTCCGGCACCTTCCATTCGGTAGGCAATCGCATATTGCGGTTGTCCGCCAAGCATCTGGGTTTGGACCCAACCTACACGGTATTGGATCGTGCCGACGCGGCGGATCTGATGGACGTTGTGCGCCATGAGCTGGGGTTTTCGAACAAGGACAAGCGCTTCCCGCGCAAAGACGGCTGTCTTGCGATCTATACCTATCGCGTCAACACCCGCCTGTCGCTCAAACAAACGCTCGAGGAACAATATCCATGGTGCCGCGAGTGGGAAGCGGATCTCACGCGTCTTTATCGCGAATATGTCGGCCGCAAGCAAAAGAACAACGTTCTGGACTTCGACGATTTGCTGCTCTACTGGCATGCGATGATGCAAAACCCCGTGCTGGCGCAAAATTTGGCGAAGAACTTCGATCACGTGCTGGTAGATGAATACCAGGACACCAGCGCCTTGCAGGGCGAGATCATCCAGGCGCTGAAGCCCGACGGCAAGGGCGTCACGGTGGTCGGCGACGACGCGCAGGCCATCTATTCGTTTCGCGCGGCAGCGGTCGAGAATATCCTGGGGTTTGCGGAACGCTACAAGCCGAAGGCGGAAACCGTCGTATTGGCGCAGAATTATCGTTCGACGCAGCAGATCCTGGACGTTGCGAATGCGCTCATGTCGGAGGCTCCGCGCCAGCAGCGCAAAACCCTGATGGGTACCCGCCAATCCGCGCACAAGCCGTTCTATATAACCACCGACGACGCCGCATCGCAGGCGGAATACATCGTCAACAAGATTTTGGTTACTCGCGAAGTCGGCGGCTCATTGAAGCGCCACGCGATTTTGTTTCGCAGCTCGCATCACAGCGATGTGCTCGAAGTGGAGCTCACCAAGCGGAATATTCCGTTCGTGAAGTACGGCGGCTTGAAGTTCCTGGAGGCGGCGCACGTCAAGGACGTGATGTCGGTGCTTCGCTGGGCCGACAATCCGCGAAATGCGGTTGCCGGCTTTCGAACGTTGAAGCTGCTTCCCGGCATCGGGCCGGGCCATGCCAAGCAGGCGCTCGATCTGCTCGAAGCGCAGGGATTCGCCATCAAGAGTTTGGCCTCATTCGACGCGCCGCAGCCGGTGAAAATGGACTGGAAGAGGTTTTGCGTGCTGCTGGAAAAGCTCGCCGATCCCGCGACTCCTTGGCCCGGTCAGGTGGGGATGGTGCGCGAATGGTACAAGCCGCAACTGGAGAGAATTTACGACGCTGCCTTCAGCCGCATGGGCGACCTCGAACAGCTCGAACATCTGTCGGTGCAGCATCCCACCCGCGAGCGATTTCTGACCGAGCTCACCTTGGATCCGCCGGTGCTCACCAGCGACAAATCCGGCGCAGCGTCGAAGGACGAGGACTACGTGATTTTGTCGACGATTCACTCGGCCAAGGGCCAGGAGTGGGACATCGTCTACGTGCTGAACGTAGCCGACGGTAATTTTCCGTCCGAGTTCTCCACGGGCAAGCCGGAAATGATCGAAGAAGAGCGGCGCTTGCTATACGTGGCCATGACTCGCGCGCGCACCGAGCTGCATCTGTGCGCTCCGTTGAAATACGCGGTCACTCAGCAGGCCAAGAACGGCGACGCGCACGTGTATGGCGCAAAAAGCAGATTCATGACGGATAAGGTTTTGGCCTGTTTGGAGCAGACGACGTTCCGCAGCCTGCGCGGGGTCGAAAGCCTGCGGGAGGGGGAAGCGGCTACGGTGGACGTTGTCGCGCAGCTCAAAGAAATGTGGTGACGACGGGTGCGACCCTCCAACCTGACCCGGCAGGGGCTCCCGAACACGCCGGCGCGCGATCCTTATCGCTGAGGTTTCCGCTGAAACGCGGTTACTCAACCAACAAAAAGATCTACCAGCGGCGCTGACCGCCGCCCCCACCGCTCGCCGGCTTGGACCGCGGCGCCCGCTCCTGGGCCTCATTCACTCGCAGCGGGCGACCGCCCATCTGAAAGCCGTTCGTCTGCTGGATCGCGTTTTGCGCCTCACCGGCCGCCATGTCGACGAACGCAAAGCCGCGGGGACGCCCGGTCTCGCGATCATTGATGAGTTTGACGGATTCGACTTTTCCATGGCGCTCGAAAAGGCTACGCACTTCGTCTTCTGTTGCGGTGAACGGCAGGTTGCCAACGTAGATCGTCGTCATTCAACTAGTCTCACTAACAGTGCGCGCATTGCGGGGTGTCCGCTTGCACGCGGTTTCAACACGCAGACACCGCCGCGCAAAACGACCCGCGACGAGGGCCTGTACCTTCGGTCGTGCACTAAATGATCTAGAGAACGAACCTCAAACCGATGCTACGCCAGGGGATAATTGTTGGCAAACGCAAGATATTTGCGGCGATTCGACCGCTTTACTCGACTTCGAGATACGCGTAACCGTTGAGTTCGTTTTCGTAAAATCGCTTCACCGCCTGCGCCTCCGTCAGCGACATCCGCCCCTCCCGAACCGCGCGTTCGCAATCGCGGGCGATCCCCGGATATAGCTCATCGGTGTCGTATTCCATGTACTCGAGCACCTTATTGGCCGTATCGCCCTTGACGATCTCCTCGATCCACCATCCGCCCTCATCCTGCAATCGAATATGCACCACATGCGTGTCGCCGAACAGGTTGTGCAGATCGCCGAGCGTCTCTTGATAGGCACCCACCAGGAAAGCCGCTAGATAGTACGGTTCGCCGGGCACGAGCTCGTGCACTTCAAGAGTGCGCTTGGTCACGCGCGGGTGCACGAAGCGATCGATTTTGCCGTCCGAGTCGCAGGTGATGTCGGCGATCACGGCATTGCGCGCCGGACGCTCGTCAAGCCGTTGAATGGGCATGATGGGGAACAATTGGCCGATCGCCCAGCTGTCGGGCAGGGACTGAAACACCGAAAAATTACAGAAATAGATGTCGCTCAGCATGTCCTCGAGGTTTTCCAACTCCTCGGGAATCTTGTCGAGCTTGCGGCAATCATCGCGAATCTTGGTGCACGTGGCCCAGTAGAGCTTTTCCGCCAGTCCGCGAAATTCGAGGCTCAAATAGCCCAGATTGAACATCTGCAGCGCCTGTTCCCGGGCTTGCAGGGCGTCGTGATAACACTCGACCAAGCGGCGCTCGTTGACCGAGCGGAAGCTGTCGAACAGATCGCGCACCGGTTGGGGCACTTCCTCGGTACCGTGATAGTCCACCTCTGCTCGCCCCGATACCTTGAATTGGTCCAACTTGGACGAGCCGAGGATGTCGAAAACCAGAAGACTGTGATGCGCTGCGATGGCGCGGCCGGACTCGCTGACGATCATCGGATGCGGCACATCGCGCGCGTCGCAAACGCTCTTGACGCGGTACACCACATCGCTCGCGTATTCATTCAGCGTGTAGTTCATCGACGATTCGTAGTTGGTGCCGCTGCCGTCGTAGTCGACCCCTAGGCCCCCGCCGATATCGATGTACTTCAAGCCGGCGCCCATGATCTTGAGTTCCGCATAGACATGCGCCAGCTCGTTGATGGCGTCCTTCACCCGGCGGATATCTTGCAGCTGGCTGCCCGGATGGCAGTGCACGAGCTGCAAGCAATCGAGCATGTCGCGTTCCTTCAGCAGGGCGCACAGATCCAAAATCTCGCTGATGAAGAGGCCAAATTTCGATTTCTCGCCCGCCGACTCCCGCCAGCGGCCCGCACCCTCGCTGGCAAGCTTCACTCGCACGCCGATCATGGGCCGTACGCCGTAGCGCTCTGCGTGCTTCAAGATCAGGTGAATTTCTTCGTAGTTTTCGACCACCGGAATGAAGGTGCGGCCGAGCTTGGTGGCGAGGATCACCGCTTCGATGTAGCTGTCGTCTTTGAACCCGTTGCACACCACGATGCGATCCGGCGCATCCTCGGTGATGGACATGACGGCGAGTAATTCCGGCTTGGAGCCGACCTCGAGTCCGAAGCCGAATTCCTTGCCGTATCGATAGACCTCTTCGACCACCAGGCGCTGCTGGTTGACCTTGATCGGAAATACCGCGGCGTAGCGATTCTTATAATCGTTCTCCGCGATCGCGGTACCGAACGCGTCGGCAAGGTGGCGTAAACGATGCGCAAGAATGTCGGAAAAGCGCACGACCACCGGCGTATGCAAATCGCGAGCCTTGAGGCCCTGCACCACCTCGAGCAGATCGATCTCCCGGCCCGGGTCCATGCTGGGTCGAACGACCACATGCCCTTGGGCGTTGATCGAGAAATAGCCTTTGCCCCAGGCTTCGACTTGGTACAAATCCAGCGCCTGCTCGATCTTCCAGGCATGGTTCACAGGCAGCAGCTTGGCAGGTGTGTTCATGTGGCGCGCACGATAACAAATTGGCGCCGCATGTAAATGACGGTATCGCCATCGTGCCCCTCAAGGCGTGGCTCCGAGCGCCACCGGACGCTCTGGGTCGAGAATCCACTCGCTCCAGGAGCCGGCATAGAGCTTGGCGCCCGAAAGACCCGCCACCTCCAAGCTTAGAAGATTGTGGCAGGCGGTGACGCCCGAGCCGCACATGGCGATCACTCTGCCGGGAGCGACGCCTGCAAGACGCGCATTCCAGCGGCGCCGCAACTCGGGCGCCGGCAGGAAATGGCCGTCCGCCGCAAGGTTATCGATGAAGGGATGATTCACGGCGCCCGGCACATGTCCCGCAACCGGGTCCAGCGGCTCGACAGCGCCGGCATATCGCTCCGGCGCGCGCGCGTCCACCAACAGACGCCGCGGATCCTGCAATGCTTCGGCAAGCTGGGCGCTGCTCAACACCGCCGGCGCATCGGCGCGCGCGGTGAAATGCTGCGTGCCGAGTGTCGCCTCGCCCGATTGCAGCGCACCACCGGCGGCAACCCACGCCCTAAAGCCGCCGTCGAGCACCGCGACTTGCGGGTGCCCTAACCAGCGCAATATCCACCAAGCGCGGGCGGCGAACGAGCCGTTGGCTTCGTCATAGGCGATGACTTGAGTGTCATTGCCGACATCCAGCAAGCCAAGCCGGGCTGCGAGCAGATCAGGACGCGGCAGCGGATGGCGGCCGGTGCTCGGGGTACGGGGCGCCGAAAGATCCTTATTCAGATCAGCGTAGCGGGCGCCGGGGATGTGTGACAGCAAGAAAGCTCGTTTGCCGGCCTCCGGGGAGGCAAGATCGAATCGGCAGTCCAAGAGCGCGACCCGAGGGTTGCCAATCAGGCGCGCGACAGACTCGGCATCAATTAAGGTCCGATAGGTCACGGCGCCAGCTTATCGCGGCGCTGCCATAACTTCATCCGCTACAATCGGCGCATGGCCTTAACTCTTTATTGGGGCAGCGGCAGCCCCTTCTCGTGGCGCGTGCTTCTGGCGCTCGAGCACAAGCGCTTGCCTTACGAGTCGCAGCTCCTGCATTTCGACAAGCAAGAGCAACAGTCGCCGCAAATGTTGAAGCTCAATCCGCGCGGCCGGGTGCCCGTGTTGAAGGACGGCGACTACGTTGTGTTCGAGTCCGTGGCGGTGCTTTATTACCTCGATATCAAGTACCCGCAATCGCCGATATTCGGGCAGACTCCCGAGGAGGCCGGCGTCATCATGCGGGTAATCTGCGAATTTCAAGCCTATGCCGAGCCCTCCCTGTTGAAGATCGTCAACGGCATATTCGCCGGCCAAGTTGCCGATCACATCGATGATCTGACCGATGCCATGCATGTGGTGGCACGCGAGGCACGCACGATCGAGGGCCGCCTAAGCAAGGAGGAATGGATCGTGGGCGCGAATTATTCGGCAACCGACATGGTGATATTCCCGTGGATTCAACTGCTGAGGCGCGCCTTGGACCGGGACGCCGCCGCGGAACTCGGCGCGCGCTTTCTGCCGATGGAGAGGAACTATCCGGCGCTCGCGCGCTGGATTCGACGCATCGAGGCGCTGCCAGGCTACGAGCGAACCTATCCGCCGCACTGGCGTGAAACTTGAGCATTCGGTGCGCGCCCAGGTAGGCTGGCGCAATGCCCGGAAGAGGGTGAACTTAAGGGGGAAAAATCAAAATGGCGAATGAGTTATGAGCAATCACGAAGTGCATGTGAATTTCTCAGGCCGGATCGTATTTGTGGGTTTCGGCAGCATTGGGCAGGGTGTCTTGCCTTTGATCTTGCGTCACATTGGCACTTCGACCGATCGCATCAGCATCGTTACCGCGGAAGACAACGGGCGCACCGAGGCCGAGCAGTTCGGCGTCAAGTTCGTCAAAACCTCCTTGACTGAAGGCAACTACCGCCGGATCCTCGAGCCATTGCTCGGGGCCGGTGATTTCCTATTGAATTTATCGGTCGATGTCTCGAGCGTCGCGCTCATTGAACTGGCGCGCGAACGCGGCGCTTTGTACTTGGATACCTGCATCGAGCCTTGGGCCGGCGTCTATGTCGATCGACATTTACCGGTCGAAACGCGCAGCAATTACCACATGCGCTTGGAGGCTCTGGCGCTGCGCCGCTCGGCCAAGAGCACGCCGACCGCCGTTCTTACGCATGGCGCAAATCCGGGCCTCGTTTCGCACTTGGTAAAGCAAGCGTTGCTGAATATCGCCACGGATACCCAGGTGGACGCCGGACATCCCGCCACCCGTGAGGAATGGGCCAAGCTCGCTCACCGCCTGGGCATCAAGGTCATCCACATTGCCGAACGCGATACGCAAGTCGCCAACGTTCCGAAAGAAATGAACGAATTCGTCAACACCTGGTCGGTCGATGGTTTCGTCAGTGAAGGCGCGCAGCCGGCCGAGCTCGGTTGGGGCACGCACGAGAAACATTTTCCCGCGGACGGCGGCAGGCACGCGAGCGGATCCGGATGCGCGATCTACTTGAATCGTCCCGGAGCGAGCACTCGGGTGCGCACATGGACGCCCGAGGCGGGGTATTTTCACGGTTTCCTGATCACGCATTCCGAAGCTATTTCGCTCGCCGACTACTACACGGTCACGGAAGGATCCCGCGTCGTGTATCGGCCGACCACGCACTATGCCTATCACCCGAGCGACAACGCCGTGCTGTCCGTGCACGAGCTTGCGGGCCGGAATTGGCGTCTTCAGGATCGCAAACGAATCATGATGAAGGAGATCACAACGGGTATCGATGAGCTGGGCGTGCTGCTCGCGGGTCACAAGAAAAACGCCTATTGGTACGGTTCGCAATTATCCATCACGGAAGCGCGCAAATTGGCCCCTTACAATAGCGCGACGAGCCTGCAAGTGACGTGCGCCGCGCTGTCGGGGATGATTTGGGCGATGGAGAATCCGCAGCGGGGCATCGTCGAGCCGGACGAAATGGACTACAAGCGTCCGCTGCAGATCTGCATGCCGTATCTCGGTAAGGTAGTCGGCAAGTACACGGATTGGACACCGCTCTATCAGCGCGGCGAGCTGTTTGCGGAGGACCTCGACACGACGGATCCTTGGCAGTTCAAGAATGTTCGCGTCGTCTGACTCGCGCGAGAGTGGCGGGGGCACCTCATGGATGAGGTCCATAAGCGATGGCGACAACGCTGAAGCGGCCCACTCCTGCGGGCAAGCGGACGGTGACCTCCTCATCGAGGCGCTTGCCGAGCAGGCTGGCTCCCAAAGGCGAATCCATGCTGATGTAGTCCTGCCGCATGTCGAATTCATCGGGTCCGACGAGGCGATACCAGCGCAATTCGCCCGCATCACTTTGTAATTGCACCCATGCCCCAAAAAAGACACGTGTCGGATCGCGCCGGGGGTTTTCCGCTTCCGGGTCGACAATAGTCATGCCCTCCAGCCGCTTGCGTAGGAAGCGCACGCGACGGTCGATCTCATGCAGGCGCTTTTTCCCATAGATGTATTCGGCGTTCTCGGATCGATCGCCCTGTGCGGCGGCTTCGGCCACGGCCAGCGTGACCCGCGGGCGCTCGTCGCGCCAAAGCTGATCGAGCTCATCGCGCAGCCGTTTCGCCCCCGCAGGGGTAATGTACTTCGAGCCGGTTGCCGTAGGCGGTCGGTATCTTGACACGGTGCAATAAACGTAGGCCCGGACCTTAAGGACGTGAACCGGTTCTTAGGCGCATGCAGTCGATTGAGCAGTTGTTCACAGATTCAAAACGCCTGAAGTCTCTAAGCTCTACCCCCATGAGCGTTAAATATTACACCCACTTTATCGCGCAGTCGGAGGATGCCATCGAATATAGCGAATATCGGGGTGTGGTCGAATTGCTCGGTGCAGCGGACCGTGTCCAGGGAAATAAGGATATCGCACGCATGCTCGCACGCAGTTTCGATCTTGAGGAAAACGACATTCAAGTCTTGCAGTGGCATCAGTTGCATTGAGTCCCCTAGCGGGCTTTACTTCCCTTCATTGAAGTCCGCATCTACGCCCCGAGTTCGTCGCTCGGGGCTTTTTTTCGCACAGTGGTAAACTCCCCGTCACGCTCCCATATCGAGGGGTGGAAGGGGATCAGCGATGCGAATGCCAATATTCGGATTGATAGCGGTTGCCGGGGTGCTGTTGTCGGGCTGCGGCTACAACTCCCTGCAGACCCAAGACGAGCAAATCAAGTCCGCCTGGTCGGAAGTGATCAACCAGTATCAACGCCGCTCCGACTTGATCCCCAACCTTGTCGCCACCGTCAAGGGATACGCGGCGCAGGAACAGCAAGTGCTGTTGGGCGTCACGCAGGCGCGATCGAAAGTCGGCTCCATCCAGGCCACCCCGGAACTGGTCAACGATCCGGCGGCGTTCGCGAAATTCCAAGCGGCGCAAGGCGAGCTGTCGAGCGCGCTGTCGCGATTACTGGTTGTGACGGAGAATTATCCGCAATTGAAGTCGGACCAGAACTTCCGCGACCTGCAGGCGCAACTCGAGGGGACGGAGAATCGCATTACGGTGGCCCGCAATCGTTATATCCAGGCGGTTCAGAACTACAATGTAACGGTGCGTTCCTTCCCTGGAAATTTGACTGCCATGATGTTCGGCTACAAGACGAAGCCGAATTTCACGGTCGAGAATGAGGCCGCGATATCCAAGCCGCCCTCTGTGGACTTCGCCGCACCGGCGCCCACAACCGCCCCGCCTACGCCTACGCCGGCACATTAGCGTTACGGCCCTCTTAACTTAAGGCTCCGAGCCCCCGTGACATTCCTTTACCAATTCGGCCGCGCCGGCGTAGGCATCGGCTTGCTGCTCGCCGCGGCGCTCGCCAGCGCCGACGTCGCGGTACCGCCGTTGACAGCGCGGGTGACCGATCTCACAGGCACGTTGTCGGGCGCCGCGGTGACGCGCATCGAGGCGAAACTCGCGGCCCTTGAGGCCAAAAAGGGCAGTCAACTAGCCGTACTCATCGTACCGACGACTCAGCCTGAGGAGATCGAACAGTACGGCATTCGCGTCGCAGAGGCCTGGAAGCTCGGCCGCAAGGGCGTCGACGATGGCGCGATTTTACTCGTTGCGAAGGACGATCGGCGCGTGCGCATCGAGGTGGGTTATGGATTGGAAGGCGCGCTGCCGGACGCAATTGCGAATCGCATCATTACCGAAACGGTGACGCCGCATTTCAAGCTGGGAGATTATGACGGCGGCGTCGAAGCCGGCGTCGATCAAATGATTTCCGTGGTCAATGGCGAGCCGTTGCCCGAACCGGACAAGAAGTGGGAGCACAGCGGGGCCTTGAGCAACATAATGCCGCTGCTGCTGATGGTGGTTTTCGTCTCCAGCGTCGTGCTCCGGCCTCTGTTTGGACGTGTGTTCGGTTCGCTGGCCACCGGCGGCCTTGCCGGAGCGATCGCATGGCTGTTCAGTCATTTGCTGCCGCTCGGGCTCGGCGCCGGCGTGGTCGCGTTTCTGTTCGCCCTGCTGCTGGGATCGGCGCGCGGTTGGTCCACGGGCGTCGGCGGACGCGGTTTCGGCGGTGGTTTCGGCGGCGGCCTTGGCGGTGGTTTCGGCGGCGGCGGTGGGGGATTCAGCGGTGGCGGCGGCGGCTTCGGCGGCGGCGGCGCATCGGGAGGCTGGTGATGAAGCTCCATCGCTTAGTTCGGCATGCAGCGGCGACTCACTGGCGCACGCGCAGATTGTTTCCGAGGTCCACGCTGGACGCCATTGAACAAGCCATCGGGCGGGCGGAGCAGGCGCACTCGGGTGAGATTCGCTTCGCAATTGAAACGGCGCTGTCGCCGATGCATGTCTGGCACGGCCTCGCTCCCCGTACCCGCGCGCTCGGCGTGTTTGGCGAGCTGCACGTGTGGGATACCGAGCTCAACAACGGGGTGTTGATCTACGTGCAACTGGCGGATCGAGCCGTGGAAATCGTCGCCGATCGGGGCCTACGAGACCGGGTGAAATCCGCCGAATGGGAGGCGGTATGTCGCCTCATGGAGACGCACTACCGTGCGGGGCGCTTCGAGGCCGGCTCGATCGCCGGTGTCGACGCCGTTGGGGCGCTGCTCGCGCGCCATTATCCATCGGAAGGCGCCCGCCCGGCTCGCTCGCAGAACCAATTGCCTGAGCGCCCGGCTTTGCTGTAGATAGAGTCAATGGTGAACTATTCTTTCGGGGTGTACCGCGTACCCCTGTTGATAGCGGCCGTCGCCGGCTGCTGCATTCTCGCCGGCTGCTCGCTGTTTCGAGGAGTGCCCGCTGCGCCGCCGCCGGTGGCGAAGGCGGTGCCGCCGCCCAAGCCGGTGTTGCCCTCACCATCGGCCACCCACCGTTTTCAGATCGAGGCAGGCGGCAGCGATATCGTCGGCTATGTGCAAAAGACCGTGGTCGGCAAGGAAGATACGCTGCCGGATATTGCGCGCCGCTTTGACGTTGGCTATGAAGAGATCTTGCTGGCGAATCCGGGCGTCGATCCGTGGCTGCCCGGCGTCGGGCGGGAAGTCGTCGTGCCGACTCAATTCATATTGCCGGCCGCGCCTCATGAGGGAGTCGTGGTGAACGTGGCCGCCATGCGCATCTTCTACTATCCGCCTCACAAGAAGGGCGAACCGCAGGTAGTCTTCACTCACCCGATCGGCATCGGCAAGGTTGGCTGGAAAACACCCGAGGGCACGACAAAGATCGTCAGCCGCCAGAAAGACCCGGTATGGGTGGTTCCGAAGTCGGTACGCGACGAACACCTCGAGAACGGCGACAAGCTTCCGGGGATCGTACCCGCGGGACCCGACAATCCTCTGGGGGCATACGCGTTCCGGCTTGGCTGGCCGAGTTATTTGATTCACGGCACCAACAAGCCGTACGGCGTGGGCATGCGCTCGAGCCACGGCTGCATGCGCTTGTATCCGGAGGACATCGCCGTATTTTTCGATTTGATTCCGATCGGCACCAAAGTGACGATCGTCAATCAGCCATACGTTTTCGGCTGGCGCGACGGGACACTGTACCTACAAGCCTATGCCGTCATGGAAGACGATTCGCGTGAATGGAGCAAGAACCGCAAACGCTTGCTCGCCAACTTGCTGAGCCCAAAATTGCGCCGCAGAATCTCGGACCACGACAGCGAGATCGACTGGCAGCGCGTCGGCGAATTGGCGCATGCGCCGCGTGGCGTTCCCGTGTCTGTTACCGGGGATCATGCAGGAATAGACGAGGTGATCGCGCAGTCGCTGCTGGTCGAGAATACATTGCCGGCGGGCTCCAATTGGGACGGCAAGAGCGAGCTGTTGGTGGACGAAAAGACTTACAAGGAGATGCTCGGCGAACAGGAAAAGCCCGCGCCTCAAGTCCAGGCATCTTCCCAGCAAGCCAAAGTTTCATCGCAATAAGGTCCCGGCCGGATGCGCCTTTTTATTGCCGCGCTGGTGTTCGCAAGCTTAGGCCGGCCGGCGATCGGCGAGGACTTGACGCCGATTCAGTCCGGGCTCGACTATCATTCCTTCGCTAATGTCGAACAGTTTCGGATCACGCATATCGAATTGGACCTGCGGGTCAATTTCGAGTGGAAGGTGCTGGAAGGCGCTGTCGGACTCGAGGTGAAGCGCTTGGATCCGCGCGCCACCGAACTCGTGCTGGATACTCGCGACTTGAGTGTCAGCGACGTGAGCGAAAAAGCCACCGATATGTTGGGCGCCACCTCCAAGGGCGAGCCGGTCTGGGTGGACCGGCCGTTCCATTTTGAAAAGGCGGACCCCATTCTCGGCAGCGCTCTGGTGATCGAGCTTCCGCCCTCGAAAAAATCGGTCGAATTCATCCGCATCGACTATCAAACCTCTCCGACAGCGCCGGCCTTGCAATGGTTGACCGAAAAGCAGACAGCCGGCGGGCACAAGCCTTTTCTGTTCACGCAGTCCGAGCCGATCGGCGCCCGCAGCTGGATTCCATTGCAGGATACCCCGCAGGTGCGTGTTACCTATCTTGCCCATATACACACGCCGCCGAACCTCGCGGCGGTCATGAGCGCGCAGAACGACCCGAAGGCGAAACGCAACGGCGAGTATTCCTTCGTCATGCCGCAAGCGATCCCTTCGTACCTGATCGCCCTGGCCGTCGGCGATCTGGTATTCAAAGAGACCGGCCCGCGAACCGGCGTGTATGCCGAAAAGTCGGTGGTGAAGGCGGCCGCCAAGGAGTTTGCGGATACCGAGGCAATGATCGAAACTTCGGAGAAATTATTCGGTCCTTATCGCTGGGGCCGCTATGACATCTTGGTGATGCCGCCGAGTTTTCCCCTGGGAGGCCAGGAGAATCCCAGGCTGTCGTTCATCACGCCGACGGTGATTGCCGGGGACAAGAGTCTGGTATCGGTGATTGCGCACGAGTTGGCGCATTCCTGGTCGGGAAATCTAGTCACCAACGCGACCTGGCGCGACCTGTGGCTCAACGAAGGCTTCACCGACTATATGGAAAATCGCATCATGGGAGCGGTTTACGGCGAACGACGCGCTGCGATGGAAGCCGTGCTGGGACTTCGAGCGCTGCGCGATGACCTTGCGAAGCTGAAGCCGCAGGATCAGGTGCTGGCGATCGACCTGCGGAATCGAGATCCGATCCAGGTATTCAGCGAGGTTCCCTATGAAAAGGGCCGGCTGTTTCTCAGCACCCTGAGCGCGAAATTCGGTGCGGAGCGGTTCGATGCGTTCTTGCGCGGCTACTTCGATCATTTCGCGTTCAAGAGCATTACGACGGAACAATTTTTGGCCTATTTGCAGGAGAACCTGCTCGACCGATTTCCCGGCGTCGTGACCCGCGACCAGGTCAACGCGTGGGTGATGGGTCCCGGCATTCCGCCCGACGCCGTTTTGCCGGTATCCAGCGCTTTCCAGCCGGTCGATGCGGCGAGGATCGCCTGGCTCGGAGGCAGCGTCGCGGCAAAGAAGCTCGATGCTCACGATTGGGTCACGCAGCAGTGGCTGTATTTTCTGGACAACATGCCGGCCTCGGTTAGCTCCAAGCAACTTGCGGAGCTCGATCAAGCATTTGGATTTACGCGTACACCGAATGCGGAAATAGCGCGCAGTTGGCTTATTCTGGGCATTCGCAACAACTACCAACCGAGCTTCACGCGGCTCGAGGACTACCTGAAAACGGTAGGCCGGGGAAAACTCATCAAGCCTTTGTATGAGGAGCTGATGAAGACACCGGCGGGGAGCGCATTCGCGCAGCGCGTATTTGCCAAGGTGCGTGACGGCTATCGCGCGCAGGTGGCGACCGCCATCGATGCGATAGTCAATCCTCCGGACGAGTCGAAGCCGGAATGATGAGCGAGTGGATGAAGGTGATGCTTGAGGAAATCTCACGCAAGAAGGCGCAGGCGGAGCAAGAGCGCCTGGAGCAGGAGCGCCGCCGCGATGAAGCCCCGCCGCCACCATCCGGCGACGATCGCGTCAAGGGATGATTCCGCACGACCTTGCCCCTGCGCGTGTTTGTCGCTGGTTGTGTTACAGTGCACAAAGTCCGCCCTAGGGGGAAATGTGGTGATGCCGAGTAACTTAGGGTTACAGGTCGAAGAAGAACGCGGCCCCGACCAAGCTATCGAGCGCTTGAGCTCCGCGCGTACCGCCTTCGTCGGCCGCACGTTGCGCGGCCCTGTCAATTGCCCGGTATTCATCGCGAGCTTCGCGCAATTCCAACATGTGTTCGGGGGCCTGTGGCAACCGAGCCCATTGGGCTATGCGGTCGAACAATTTTTCGACAACGGCGGCCGCGAAGCGCTGATCGTCCGCGTCGTCAACGGCGCTAGTGCCGCCACCCTGGGACTGAAAGCCGGGACCGCTACTTTGCTGCTGCGGGCGGTGCGCCCCGGCACTCGGGAATTTCTGCGTGTCTGCGTGGATTACGACAATATCCCGGCGGAAAATACCGCGGAGTTCAATCTCACCGTACAGCGCGTGCGCGTGCAGGGCACCGCCCAGGTAGAAGACCAGGAGATATTCCCGAGACTTTCGCTGCGACCGGCGGCGGAGCGGTACTTGTCCCATGCGGTGGCCGGGTCGGAGCTGATCCGACTGGCGGGCCCCGTCCCGCCGCAACGTCCCGACCGCACGCTGGATCCCGCCAGCGGTTTGGCCACCGGTTATGTCAACTCGAATTCCGACGGCGACGACGGCGCTCCGCTGACGGACTATGACTTGATCGGTTCCGCCATCGATCAGACCGGAATGTTTGCGCTGGACCGTGCGGAATATTTCAATTTTCTGTGCCTTCCGCCGCTATCGAGCGATCAGGACGTGGGACCCAGCGCGTTATTGGTCGGCACGCGATACTGCACGGAGCGGCGTGCGTTGTTGATCGTCGATCCGCCGTCCGAGTGGCACACCGCAGATGACGCCCTGCGCGGAATGCGTCAGTGGAATTTTTTCAACGAGAATGCGCTGATGTACTTCCCTCGGATTCTCGCTCACGACAAATTGCGGGGTCATTTCGAATCGTTCGCGCCCTGCGGCGCGGTCGCCGGGATGCTCGCGAAATCCGACGAAACCTTTCCGGTGTGGTCACCCGGCAAACTTGAGGAAGCGGTTTTGCGGCCCGGGTACCGGCCGAGCTGCCTGGTTGCCGAGGACCGTCGCATCAAACTCGCGACCTTGGGGGTCAACACCATTCAGGGCGTGCGATCGGCGGCTCGCATCGGCGTCAGCCCTCGTACTTTGGCTGCCGGGACTGCCGGCGCGTCCGATTGGCAGTTTCTTGCGTCGCGACGTCTCGCGCTGCTGATCGTCAACAGCGTCGAGCGTGGTACCCGATGGATCGCGCTGGCATCGCCCCATGTCGATGTCACGGATTTGGCGAGGACACAAGTGCGTAGCTTTTTCGAACGACTGCACGAGGTCGGCGCTTTCGGCGGCCGCAGCTTGGAGGAGTCCTTTTTCGTCAATTGCGACCGGCGGATCAGACAGGACATGGGTAGCTCACGCGAATTGGAACTGTTGATCGGATTTGCCGCCGCGCGCAAAGCGGAGTTTCACAGCTATCGCATCTCGCAATCGGCGTCGGGCAGTAAAGTGCAGCCGGTGAGCCTCAGCCGCCTGAATTGCGCGCAATACAGCCCGGAAGAGCTCAAGTGGGTCGATAAACTCGCCAACCAACTACAGCCGTAGTGCTCGATCAATCGTCCAACATCGTGTTTTCGCACGGTAAGGAAAGCGGCCCCTGGGGGTCGAAAATCATGGCGATGGCGGCCGTGGCGCGCGACTTGCGGCTGGCCGTCGAGTCGGTGGATTATCAGGGTATAGAGGACCCCAGGGTCCGGGTCGATAAGCTCCTCGCGGCCGGCAGCGCAATTAAAGGACCCGTAGTTTTGGTGGGCTCCAGCATGGGCGCATACGTGTCCGCCGTCGCGGCGCGGCGCCTGCATGCCCGCGGCCTATTCCTGTTGGCCCCGGCGTTTTACATGCCGGGCTTCGAAGCGCATACGCCGCAAGAGGTGGATTGTCCGACCGCCATCGTGCACGGCTGGCACGACCTCATCGTGCCGGTCGAGAACAGCATGCGCTGGGCGCGCGAGCACGGCGCCGCCCTGCATATCCTGAACTCGGACCATCGCTTGCAGGATCAAATCGAGCCCATTTGCCTATTGCTGAAGGCTTTTCTCGGCGAGCTGCACTGAACGCTATGGCGGCGGCGGCGGCGCGGAAGCCGGCGCAGAATCGGTCACGGCGGCACTCTGAGCCAGAGCGAGCTCGCGCAGAGTCCCGCCCAGGTGCTCGCCGCAACGCCTGCCCATGGCATCGAATCCGGCATCCATCGCCGCGATGTAGGCGCTGACATAGCGCTTGCCTGCGGACGAATCGAGAAATGACAGCAAGTGCCTTAAGTCGGAGTCGCTGAGGTTGCGGTAGCCGTAGGCCAGTAATCTGCGCAGCGGCTCCCGCATGCTGTCTTCGAGCTCCGCACGGCTCGCTTCGCCGGATTTGCGCGCGCGCGCTTCGACCGCGGTCCGGTCCGTCCCTGAACCTATCGCCGTGCCGACCGCCACCGCCTGCCCCATGGTCAAGAAAATCTGCACCGTCGATTCGGTGTATCGCGCGGCATGCTCCAGCTTGTCGATCAAGGCGTCGCGCTGGGCAGTGGAGGGAGAGCTGAGGGCACCGCTCATCACTTTATCGATATTTGCTTCGTCGAGCGTGGCCGAGGCGACGTCGTCGGCGACCATGCGCCGGCCGAGGTCCCCGTCCAGGAACGCTTGCGCTTTCTTGACTGTGGCCAAATCGAGATTCGCGGCGAGCGCCGCGAGCGCCGCAGGCTCGAAGACATCGATGCGGAATCCCTTTTCTGCGGCCGCGGTAACGGCGCCAAGCTGCTGCTCGGAGAGCTTGGCGGAGGTATCGGCAGCGAACAGTTGGCGAACATGGGCGGGCATCGAAGTCAAGGATGCCCGCACTTGCACGCGTATCTGACCCGCTTGATAGAGAGTCGCCGCGGTATCGATATCGACGGCCGAATCCGCGGCGTAAAGACTCGTGGTCACGAGCATCAATAATGCAAAACGAATCATTCATGAACTCCGAGTGACTGCGAGTCCTCAAGGATTGTACACTCAAGCTCCCGCCAGGCTGGCTGTTCCGAGGGTGCATATGGGCATGCTAAAGAATTCGACCGCGTCTCTATCGGTTTTGTTCATTTTGGGATGTTCCTCCGGACAATCATCCGATACGCCGCCGCCAGCGAAACCCAAGACCGTGTTCGATCCGCTGACGCATCAGCTGGACCGCGCGCGCGATGTGCAAAAAACCGTGGATCAGAACGCCGACAGCACACGCAAGGCGGTCGAGAACGAAGAGCGCGGCGACGCGCCGCAATAAATGCCGTGACCCCCGAGGTGGGATTAGGCCGGGCCTGGCGCTGGAGTGTCCGAAAGACATTGAGCCTTTGGGTCAGGGTGATCATCAAACCCGATGATGCCGCCGCCTCGATTGCAGCTCGACCGCGGCCGGTGTGCTATGTGCTCGAGCGTGAGAGCCAAACGGATCTGGCGGTTCTCAATAACGCTTGCGGGCAATTGCGCCTGCCGCGTCCCGAGCGCCGGCTCCTGATGGGCACCGCGCGCGCAGATCGAGCTCATTTCGAAGTCGCGCGCCGCGCGAATTTTTTCAGCACGCGCCTCCTCGAGCGCGCGCCGCGGTGTCTGGTGCAATTGGTCGCGGCCGCCATGGCTCAACCGGAATTCGACGTCGATCTGGTGCCGGTGGTCATATTTTGGGGCCGAGCGCCGCACAAGGAGGCAAGCCTGTGGCGCTTGTTGTTCGCCGAAGATTGGGTTCTGGTGGGCCGATTCCGTAAGTTACTGAGCCTCGTAGTCAACGGCCGCAACACGCTGGTGTATTTCGGCGAACCCTTGCGGCTGCGGGACGCGATGCAAGACGGCATGGACGCGCCGCGCAGCGTTCGGCGGGTTTTGCGCACTTTGCGCACGATCCTGCGCGCGCAGCGCGCCTCGACCATCGGTCCCGATCTTTCGCATCGCCGCACCATGGTTGCCCAGATCTTGAGGACGCAGGCCGTGCGTCAGGGGGTGCGCGCGGAAATGGGGGCGCGGGGTTTGCAGCGCCGTGCCGCGCTGATGGTCGCCAGGAAATATGCACTAGAAATCGCGGCGAACTATTCTCAACCTTTCATCACGATCATGTCGCTGCTGCTCGGACGGCTGTGGAATCGGTTGTACGACGGCGTGGAGTTCGGACACGTCGACAAACTGAGCGAGATCGGCGACGGAGCTGAAATTATCTATGTGCCGTGCCACCGCAGCCACATGGATTACCTGCTGCTTTCCTATGTGATCTATCACAAGGGCTTTGCGGTTCCGCACGTGGCTGCCGGCGTGAATCTCAACATGCCGGTGATCGGGAGATTTCTTCGCAAGGGCGGCGCGTTCTTCCTGCGCCGAACCTTCAAGGGCGATGCGCTTTATGCAGTGGTCTTCACCAAGTACCTGGGATTCATGATGGCGCGCGGCCATCCACTGGAGTACTTCATCGAGGGCGGCCGCAGCCGCACCGGGCGGCTGCGGCCGCCGNNGCCGCCGCGCACCGGCATGCTGTCGATGACCGTGAGCAGCTATGTGCGTTATCCGAAGCGCCCGGTGGTGTTCATGCCGGTGTATTTCGGCTACGAACGCATCGTCGAAGGCAGAACCTACATCGGCGAATTATCGGGGCGGCCGAAGCAAAAGGAGAGCGTTCTAGGAGTGTTCAGGGCGCTGTCGGTGCTGCGCAGCAAATTCGGGAAAGTTCACGTGAACCTCGGCCAGCCGATTGCGCTAGACGAACTACTGTGCAAGCGCAACCCGAATTGGCGTAGCGCCCCGGTGGGCGAGTCACGCCAGAGCTGGATCGATGAGACCATCGATGATCTGGCCGCGCGCATCCCGGCCGAGATCAATGCGGCCGCCGCCGTGACGCCCATCAATCTGGTGGCGATGGCGGTTCTCGCAACACCTCGGCAGGCATTGCCGGAGGCCGATCTCGTGCGCCAGCTCGAGCTATATCAATCGTTGCTGAACGATGCGCCGTATTCGCCCTTGGTGACGGTAACGCGGGAAAGCGGCGAACGAATGACTCACTACGCGGAGTCGATGGGCATGCTCGAGCGTCAAACGCACCCGCTCGGAGACATCATGCGCATGAACTCCGAAAACGCGGTGCTTGCCACCTATTATCGAAATAACATCCTGCATCTGTTCGCCATGCCGTCGTTGCTTGCGTGCTGCTTCGTCAGCAACAGCCGCATGCGCACGGCGGATATTCAGCGCTTGGTGTGGCGCGTCTATCCGTACATTTGCGCCGAGCTGTTCCTGCGGTGGGAAGAAACGCAAGTGAGTGCGTTGGTCGACTCGCTACTGCAGACTTTTGAGCGGCTGAAGCTGCTGCAGGGCAATCCTGACCGCAGCGAATGGCAGCGCCCGGTATCCGCGTCGCCGGACTCGATACGTCTATCCGTACTCGCGCAGGCGACGATTCAAACCATCGAACGGTACTACCTTGCGATCGCGCTATTGCTGCAGTCGGGCAGCGGCGTCATCGGGCAGGAGGCGCTCGAGCAACGGTGCCACTTGATGGCGCAGCGGATGTCGTTGCTATTCGGCCTAAATTCGCCGGAATTTTTCGACAAGAGCCTGTTCCGCAACTTCATCGACCTGTTGCGCCGGCGCAATGTGATACAGAGGTCTGAGGGAGGCAACCTGCTGTTCGGTGAGCCGCTGCTGGCGGTCGCCGCCGATGCTCAGCTGGTGCTATCCGAGCAAATCAGGCACAGCATTCTGCAGGTAACGTTGGATCAATGATCCCAGCCGCGTCCGCCGCGCTGTTGTTTGGTGCTGCCGCGCCGCTTTTTTGATTCAAGGCGCCGCTCTTTGGAAGCGCGCGTCGGACGGGTTTTCTTTCGCACCTTGGGCTCGATCATCGCAGTTCGAATCAGCGCGCTTAAGCGGTCGAGCGCTTGCCGCCGATTCTGGTCCTGGCTGCGTTCGCTGCGCGACTGAAACAAAATGGTGCCGTCGTCGATCAATTTCTGGCCGGCGAGACGGCGCAGGCGATTTCTGACGGCGGCGGGCAGGCTGGTATTGACGGGCAGCAAGAATCGCAGCTGCACGGCGCTGGCCACCTTGTTGACGTTTTGGCCGCCCGGGCCCGAGGAGCGAATGAATTTCCATTCGAACTCATCGTCCGCAATGACGATATCCGGCGTGATGATCAGCGGCATAAGGAGACGGTCAGGCTGCCGGCTAGTCGTCGAATCGAGGCTGCGCCTTATGCACCAGGACTTCGTGCTGCGCGGTGGGTATGGTGATGCGATGCTGCTTGAACAGCCGCCAAATGGCTCGGTTCACTTCGGAGCGGACATTGTTCACGCCCTCCTGTGGGTCGGAGATCCAAAAACGCAGCTCCAACTCGATGCCGCTGTCGCTGAAGTGCATCAACCGCGATACCGGCGCCGGCTCGCGCAGCACTCGCTCTTGACCCTCGCACGCCGTCAGTAAAATTTGCAGCGCTACCTCGGGATCGTCTCGGTAGCTCACGCGAATCGGCAATTTGAGGCGAATCCGCGGGTCCGTGTAGCTCCAATTGATCACGGCGTTGGAAATCAGCTGCTGGTTGGGCACGAGCATTTCCACGCCGTCTCGGTCGCGTACCACCACATAGCGCCCGCGCAGTTCCTGCACCCAGCCGAAGCTTTCGGTGCTGGTGCCGCTTTGTCCCGACAGACTGATCACGTCGCCCGGTTTTATGGAGCGATCCATCAACAATACGAAGCCGCTGACAAAATTGGCCGCAATCGACTGCAGGCCGAAACCCAATCCTAAGCCGATGGCGCCCGTGAGCACCGTCAGCGCGGTCAGATCGACGCCCGCGGCATTGAGCCCCATCAGAATACTCAGCCCGATCAAGAAGGCGTTGGAGAATTTTGCGATGCCGATGCGCGTGGAGGGCGCGATATTGCGCAGCTTATGCAGCCGGCGCTCAATCCAGCGGCTGATCCAGGCCGCCACCAAAACGAATACAGTCAACGTGAACAGAAGCTTCAATACCGACCAGACAGTAATGCGGCTCTTGCCGGTCGCAATGCCGAGACTGTCGAGCAAGCCGATGATCGGATCGAGCCATCCAAGGTACTCCGCTGCAATGGCGAACCATATGAACAGCGTGACGCGATTTTCCCAATGCTGCATCCAGGATTTATTGCCAAGGCTGGCCGCGAACAGGAACACGACGATTCGAACCACCACGTACGCGCCGATCAGGCGCATGGCGGAGTCCAGCAGCGTGACGTCGAAGTGCAGAGCCAGCAGCAGGCTGCGAGCCAGGATCACCAAAACCAGGGCGATTACCGCGGGCGTCACGACGACCAAACCTTGCGGCGCAAAATAGGCCCAATTCAACGCGGTCGGTGTTTGTAGACCGAGCCGCAGGTAGCGATTTCGCAATGCAGCGCCCGCAATCCAACCAGCCAATAAGCACAGCGCAACCGCACCGATCTCGGTCAACACACTGCGGGTAAACAGGATATCGAAGAACCCGTCGATACGCGGCCAGAGGTCCGTCATGCGTTGAGGTCCGGGATAAGCTGGCTCTCGAGTCTGGCGATCTGGTCTTTGAGCAGTAATTTGCGCTTTTTGAGACGTTTCATTTGCAGTTCGTCGACTTTGAAGTCCATTGAAAGCCGTGAAATAACGTCGTCGAGATCCCGGTGCTCGATGCGCAGCTGGCGCAGCCGCTCGATGTTCTTGAACAAGTCGGTATTGACGTTGCTTTCTTCGTCGCTCACTTAGGTCGCTGCTATTGTGGTGCTAAAAGCCATGACTACGCCACACTGGGGTAACGCAATCCGGTAGCTTAGCCAACCGGCCCAAGGGATTCCAAGAAAGTTGTGGTTTGTGGAAATCCGAACCCACCGACCCGGTGAAACCGTGCTTGACCGCCATTTGCGCGCAGCTCTCGATTTGATCCGCGCCATTGCCCGCGGTGACTACTTCGAGCGCCGTGCCGCCCGCTGCCGCGAAATCAGTCAATAGTTGCCTGCGCGCCCCGGCGGATAACCGGTAGCGCGCCGGATGGGCCAGCGCGGCGACTCCGCCGGCAGCGCATATCCATTCAACCACTTGCTCCACGGCAGGCCACTCGGCCGCCAGATGCGCGAGCTTGCCGGAGCCTAGGTACTTGCGGAACGCGTCTTCGGCCCGGCTGACGTGGCCGCCCGCCAGCAGTGCGTCCGCCAAATGAGCGCGTGTCGGCAATCCGGGATGAGCCTCCACCGCCGCCAGCAATTGCTCGCCTGGCAGCCCCAGTTTCCCCAGCTTCGCGCATATCTTGCGCATGCGAATCCGCCGCCGTTCGGCTTGCGCGCTCAGCATGCTGCGCAGCCGGGCCGAGGAGGGGTCCACCCAAAGACCCAACACGTGAATGCTCTGCGCGCGCCAGGAGGCGGAAATTTCAACGCCGGGCACCAGATGAAGTCCCAAATCGCCGGCGCTGCGCTGCGCCTCATCGAGCCCGGCCACAGTGTCGTGATCGGTGAGTGCCATCACCTGCACGCCGGCCGCCGCCGCGCGCGCCACGAGTTCGGCCGGCCTCAACGACCCGTCGGAGCAATTCGAATGCATGTGCAAGTCGATGTTGAGGGGCGAGTTCACGATGGGTTGCCCGCGAGGCCCACTGCTTCAAGCTGCTGGCCCGCCAGCACGATAAAGCCCTGCGCCCGCTCGAAGCCATCGCTCGTATAGTCGAAGGTGTATGTGCGCAGCAGCCGGCGCCTGCCGCGCGAATCGCGCGACAGTCTAAAGCCGGCGAAGGCCACCGTGCCGTCCAAGAACTGCACCACGGCTCGCGAGCAGGTGTCCTTGGCGATGCGATTTGCGGTCTCGCGAGCGCCCAGCGAGCTCTGCCACGCCGCATAAGCGGCCGCCAGCAGGCCGGCGGCCAGAACGAGCAGCAGAAGACCGTCACTCATTCCATGGAGCTTACCGCTACTGGTGCGCAAATGCGTCGCGCCACTGGATATTCGAAAAATGCGCCCCATGTTGGAAATGTGGCAAGAGCCGGAGGCCAGGCGACCATGACGAACGATCAACAACCGTATATGACCGTGCGGGTAGACCCGAATGAAATGGTGCAATACGTCCATAACCTGATGGCGATGCCGGCTAGCGGCGCTGCGGCGGGCACGTCGACGGCCCTGGCACAGCTCCAATGGGGCGGCGACACACCTCAGGCGCGCGCCGCGCAGTTGCGCTGGGGCGCGCTGACTCGCGCATTCGGCGACGCTCGGGTCAGTACCTGGACCACCGCCCAGATCAAAAACCAAATTCACGTGCCGGCCGCATTAATTGCCGCCGCCGGAGTTGCGCGCTTGAGGGTCGCGGCGGATGAAGTCGTGTTCGATATTCCGACGCTGCTGGATGCAACGCTGCAGATGTGCGAGCCCGTGGGCAACGCCTAGCCGGGATTGTGGGCGGCCAACAGCACGCTCGGATGGCTGAACGCCAGGAAGTCGCCGTTGACCAGAGATTCGCGGCAGTTGTAGCGCAGCCGGTGTCCGTCGAGGCGCGTCACGTGACCGCCGGCGGCCTCGAGCAAGGCTTGGCCTGCGGCGGTATCCCACTCCGAAGTCGGACCGAAGCGCGCGTATAGCTCGGCAGCGCCCTCGGCCACCATGCAAAATTTGAGCGAGCTGCCCATCCCCTCGGTCACGTGCCCGCCCAGCGTGGCGAGATAGGCTTGCGTGCGGGCACTGGCGTGCGAGCGGCTGCCGACGACACGCAACGGTCGCCGCGGCGTGGCGACTTGAATCTTGGACGGCGGTGCATCGCCGGCACGGCGGTATGCACCGGTTCCGGCCGCGCCCCAATACAGGAGCTGCCGGGCGGGCGCAGCAACGATGCCAAGCAGCGGCTCATGCTCGACGATTAAGGCGATATTGATCGTAAACTCGCCGTTTCGCTTGACGAATTCACGCGTCCCGTCGAGAGGATCCACTACCCATAATTCGCGCCAGCCGCGCCGCTGCGTCCATGGCGCTTGAGCCGATTCTTCGGAGAGGATAGGGATGTCAGGTGTCAGCCGCCCTAGGCCTTCGATGATGATGCGCTGGGACTCCAAGTCCGCCAGGGTCAACGGGGATTCATCGAGCTTATGTTGCACCGAGAACTCAGCGCCGTAGACCTGCATGATGGCCTCGCCGGCGCGGGCCACAATGGGCATCAAGGCTTCGGCGAGTGCGGGAAGATTCCTCATCGATTGGTATCATACGCAAATGCGTAATGCGCCTGCGGTCGACTGGTCGGCAATCGATACCGTTCTATTGGACATGGACGGCACGCTGCTGGATCTACGATTCGATAATTGGTTCTGGCAGGACCTGATCCCGCAGCGATACGCCACCGCGCGCAACATGAGCCAGCCCGAGGCCTGGGCCTCGCTCGCGCCGAAATTCCACGCCACGCGGGGAACGATCCAGTGGTACTGCATCGAGTATTGGACGCGCGAGCTCAATTTGGACATCGCAGGCATCAAGCGTGAGGCGCTCTCGCAAGTCAGCTTCCTACCCGGCGCCGAGGAATTTCTGCTGAAGCTACGGCTAAGGGGTAAACGGCGCGTGCTGGTCACGAATGCGCATCCGGTTACGCTGGCGATAAAGAACGAGCGGATCGCGCTCGCGACGTACGTCGATGCGAGCTATTCCACGCACCAATTCGACGCTCCCAAAGAAGACGCGGCATTCTGGCCGCGCCTGGCTGCCGCGGAGTCCTTCGCGCCGCAGCGCACCCTGTTGGTGGACGACAGCCTTGCGGCGCTCGATGCTGCTCGGGACTTCGGAATCGCCTGGCTGCGCGCGGTGCGTTGTCCCGATTCCAGTCGACCGCCGCAGAACACCGGCAGTTACGCTGCCGTCGACCGAGTCGCCGATTTGATCGAGTGATCGCGACGCTTAAGGCTCCTAGGGGCCGGACGCGCCAGGATTGGGCGCTCCCCCGGCCGGTCCGCGCCCGCCTCTGCCGCGCCGGTGGCGGCGTGCATGGTCGCCTTTGACAGGGTCACCCGCGCCGCCGGTATCGGGCGCGGCTCGCGGTGCGGGCGCCGCGGCGGCATGCTGTGGCCTGGAATTCGACGGACCTCGGCGCGGGCCGCTGGAGCGCCCGCCGCCGGGGCGGCTCCCGCCCGGACGTCCACCGCCCCCGCGTGATTGACCCTGCCGTGGCGCGCGCTCGCGCCATGCGGCGGGAGGCGGCGCCGTCACCGCCGCCAGATCGACCGTGTCGATCGCCGCGCGGGGAATCTGATGACCGATGTAGCGCTCGATGTCGGGCAACGAAATGGCATATTCCTCGCAGCCGAAGCTGATGGCGTCGCCCTCGGCGCCGGCACGCGCGGTGCGGCCGATACGATGCACGTAGTCCTCCGCATCGTTCGGTAAGTCGAAATTAAACACATGACTCACATCGGGAATGTGCAAGCCGCGCGACGCGACGTCGGTTGCGATCAATACCGCCACCTCGCCGTTATGAAAGTCGCGCATCATTTTCAGCCGCTTATTCTGCGGCACGTCTCCGGATATGGCCTGTGCCACGAAGCCGTTGGCGGTCAAGGTGCGCTCGAGCACTTCGGCAATTCGCCGAGTATTCACGAACACCATGGTGCGCCGCGCGTCGATGCGCCGCAAAAGACCCATGAGCAACGGGATTTTCTCTTCGGTGGACGGGAAGTAGAGCACCTGGCGTACCCGGTCAACCGTCACTTTGTCGGGTTCGATGCGAATCAGCTCCGGGTTGTTCATATGTTCGTAGGCGAGTTCCATCACCCGGTGCGACAAGGTCGCCGAGAACATCATGTTCAAGCGCAAAGTCGGATGCGGCAGCCGGCGCAGGATGAAACGGATGTCCTTGATAAAGCCCAGGTCGAACATACGATCGGCTTCGTCCATGACGGCAACTTGGATGTGGCGCAGGTCAAAGACATGTTGCTTGAAATAATCGATAATCCGGCCGGGCGTGCCGATCAGCACATCGACACCTTGCTCGAGGATGCGCCGCTGTTTCTCGTAATCCACGCCGCCGAATACGATCGCAAGCTTCAGCCCCGTGTACTTACCGATGCCTTGCGCGTCCGAATGAATCTGCACGGCGAGCTCGCGGGTAGGGGCGATGACAATGGCGTGCGGTGCGTTCACAGGCCGGTTGGCCGCAGCTGGTTGAGTCAGCAGGNNATTGAACAGGGCGATCAGGTAGGCGGCTGTCTTGCCGGTACCTGTCTGAGCCTGGCCCGCGACATCGTGGCCCGCAAGGGCCAGGGGGAGCGTTTGCGCCTGAATCGGCGTGCAGCGGGTATAGCCGAGTTCTGCGATAGCCCGCTTCACGGACTCAGGGAAGTTGAGGGAATTGAACGTAAGCTGACTGAGATGGGAGTCTGACATTTTCGCTTTGTGGATTGCAGAAACTTGCAAAATGCTGGGGACCGGTTAACAATACGGCAAATCCGGAGCTGGTCTATCCGCTCCCATCAACCGTATCATCGGTACCCTTTTAAGGTAATCAAGACCGCTAAAGCCGCTGTATTGTGCCCGAACGGCCGCGCATCGTCACTTCGCGCTGCCCTCAAGACTAGCTCTCCCACCAATAACCCGCTCTTTAATCTTCAAATGAATCTCCAAAAGGAGGCATATCCGCAGTGAGTAACCCCAGTATCGTTCACACCAGCGACGCC
>PKXS01000134.1:32481-75541 GCA_003132425.1 Gammaproteobacteria bacterium
GCCGATCCTCGATGAGATCGCCGACCAGTACAAGGACAAGATCAGGATCGCCAAGCTCAATATCGACGACAATCCGGCGACGCCGCCCAAATTCAATATTCGCGGTATCCCGACGCTGATCCTGTTCAAGAACGGCACCGTGGAGGCCCAGAAAGTGGGAGCAGTCACTAAGTCACAGCTCGCCGCGTTTCTGGACAGCAACCTGTGAGAGGCTACTTAGGCAATCAATCGCGCGGCGGCGGCCAAGGCGGCCAGCAGGGCGGTCAAGGCGGCGGTGGGCGATCCAATCGCTCCAATCGGCAGCGCAATGACAATCGCAACGGCAATACCAACGGCGGCAGGCCTGCCCACGAAGACTACGGCGATCTGCCCGAGGGCGGCGATGACCTAGAAATTATTGCGCCGACGGATCTTGCCCGCAGCCGCAGTTCGATGAACCTCACCGAGCTGAAAAAACGCCCCATCAGCGATCTGGTCAAGTTGGCCGAGACCATGGGTCTTGAGAACATGGGCCGGTCGCGAAAGCAGGACATCATCTTCGGCGTCCTGAAGGCGCACGCTCGCAAGGGCGAGGATATTTACGGCGACGGCGTTCTGGAAATTCTGCAGGATGGATTCGGCTTCCTGCGATCCTCGGACTCCAGTTACCTCGCCGGTCCCGACGACATCTACGTGTCACCCAGCCAAATCCGCCGCTTCAATCTGCGCACAGGGGATTCGATATCCGGTCTGATTCGTCCGCCGAAAGACGGCGAACGCTACTTTGCGCTGCTCAAGGTCGGCGAGATCAACTACGATTCGCCCGAGAGTTCGCGCGGTAAGGTGCTGTTCGAAAATCTGACGCCTTTGCACCCCACCGAGCGGTTGAAGCTGGAGCGCGGCAACGGCTCGACTGAAGATTTGACGGCCCGGGCCATCGACTTGGTCGCGCCCATCGGCAAGGGCCAACGCGGTCTGATCGTCTCGCCGCCGAAAGCGGGCAAGACGATGCTGCTGCAGAACATCGCGACGGCTATCACGGCCAATCATCCGGAAGTGTATCTGATCGTTCTGTTGATCGATGAGCGGCCCGAAGAAGTGACCGAAATGGCGCGCACGGTCAAGGGCGAAGTTGTGTCGTCCACCTTCGACGAGCCTGCCAGCCGTCACGTGCAAGTGGCCGAGATGGTGATCGAAAAGGCCAAGCGTTTGGTCGAACACAAGAAAGACGTGGTCATATTGCTCGATTCCATCACTCGTCTGGCCCGCGCCTACAACACCGTGGTACCGAGTTCCGGCAAGGTACTCACCGGCGGCGTCGACGCCAATGCCTTGCAGCGGCCGAAGCGGTTTTTCGGCGCGGCGCGCAATATCGAGGAGGGCGGCAGCTTGACCATACTTGCCACCGCGCTGGTCGATACGGGCTCGAAGATGGACGACGTCATATTCGAAGAGTTCAAGGGCACCGGCAATTCGGAAATACATCTGGACCGGCGCATCTCGGAGAAGAGGGTGTTCCCTTCGATCAACATCAACCGTTCGGGCACCCGCAAAGAGGAACTCATCACGGATCCGGCGGAACTCTCCAAGATGTGGATTCTGCGCAAGCTCCTGCATCCGATGGACGAACTGGCGGCGATCGAGTTCTTGCTCGACAAGATGAAAGACACCAAGACCAATGCGGATTTCTTCGATGCGATGAAGCGGTAGGTCCGGAGCGCCAAGGGGGCAAATCATGCAATGGTGGGCGTGGATTGCGGTCGGCGCCATACTCTTGGGCTCGGAGTTGGCCTTCGTCGATGCCCAGTTCTACCTGGTGTTCGTCGGAGCCGCCGCGCTGGTGGTGGGGTTCCTCGATCTAGCGGGATTGCTTGGTGCGGTTTGGCTGCAATGGCTGGTCTTCATCGTTCTCGCCTTGGGTTCGATGGTGAGCTTTCGGCGGCGGATCTACGAGCGGATGCGGCGCAATTTGCCGCGCATGAAAGGCGGACCGGCGGGCGAAACGGTGATCCTGCCGGCGGCTTTGCCGCCCGGTGAAACCTGCCGCATCGAGTATCGCGGCAGTTCCTGGAGCGCGACAAACGCCGGACAGTCGATCATCGCCGCCGGCTCGCCCGCGCGTATCGATCGGGTCGAAGGTCTTACCCTCGTCGTGCACGGCGACGCTTAGAGGATCTACAGCAGGTCTACAGTAGGAGAGTCTCTTGGAAATTTCCTTGGGCTATGGAGCCATCGCGATCGCGGTGATCGTCGTGATCATGTTGGCGAAGACCGCGACCGTCGTGCCGCAGCAGAGCGCCTTCGTCGTGGAGTATTTGGGCAAGTACAGCCGCACGCTGCAGGCGGGCTTTCATATTCTGATTCCGTTTGTCGAGAGAATCGCCTATCGGCACAGCCTAAAAGAGCTGGCGATCGATATCGCGGAGCAGATCTGCATCACGCGCGACAACGTGCAGGTGGGAGTCGACGCCGTGCTCTACATGCAGGTACTCGATCCGCATCTCGCTTCCTACGGGATCACCAACTACGGTTTTGCCATTTCGCAACTCGCCCAAACGACTTTGCGCAGCGAGATCGGCAAGATCGAACTCGACCGGACGTTCGAAGCCCGCGGCGTCATCAATGCGAACGTCGTCGGAGAACTGGACAAGGCTTCCGCGGCGTGGGGCGTCAAGGTTCTGCGCTATGAAATCAAGAACATCACGCCGCCCAAAGACGTGCTCTCGGCGATGGAAAAGCAAATGCGAGCGGAGCGCGAAAAGCGCGCGGTCGTGCTGACCTCCGAAGGCGAGCGCGACGCCAAGATCAACTCCGCGGAAGGCGACAAGCAGCGCGTGATCAAGCAATCGGAGGCCAACAAGCAGCAACAAATCAATGAGGCTGAGGGTCAGGCCCAGGCGATCTTGGCGGTGGCGACCGCGACGGCGGAAGGGTTGCGGCAAGTCGGTATTGCGTTGAGCGACCGCGGCGGCATAGAGGCGATGCAATTGCGCATCGGTGAGGAGTATGTGAAGCAATTCGGCAAACTGGCACAGAGCGGAACGACTTTGGTGGTGCCGGCGAACCTCACCGACCTAGCCTCCGTCGTGACCATGGCGACCAGCATCGCCCGCAAGCAACTTGGGAGTCCGCCCGCCGCAAATCCGCCGGCTTCGACTCCTCGGGCGTGATTCGCTAGCTAAAGCGCCGCGCCGCCGCGAGGAAGGCCTCCACGTCGTCGCTGCGCGTCGCATACGAGGTCACCAAGCGAATGGCCGCCTCGTTTTCCAGGGCGGCGCACAAGGGCCACCGGTAAAAGGCGAAGCCATCGCGCTCCAGGGCGGCGACGGTTTTCTCAGGCAGCGCCGCGAATACTTCGTTCGCGTCGACCGCATGCAGCACCCGAGCGCCGCTCACTCCTCGTAGTCCTTGCGCCATGGCGGAGGCCATCGCGTTCGCATGCCGTGCATTTTTGAGCCAATGATCGTCGTGAAAGTACGCGAGAAGCTGGGAGCTCAAGAATCTCATCTTCGACCATAGATGGCCGGCTCGTTTGCGCCGGCGCTCGAAGTCCTGCACAAGCGCGGGATTGAAAAAAACCACTGCCTCGGCGCACAGCGCGCCGTTCTTGGTGGCACCCAAGGAAAGAACATCGACCCCGCTTTTCCAGGTCCCCTCCGCGGGAGAACAGCGTAAATGCGCCAGCGCGTTTGCGAATCGCGCGCCGTCCATATGCACGGGCAGCTGATGTTGCTTGGCAACCGCCGCGATCGCCGACAGCTGCGCCAGGCTGTAAACCGTACCCCACTCGGTGGCTTGGGTCACACTGACGGCCGCGGGCTTCACGTGGTGCACGCCCATCTCGAGCGCAAACGCGACCGATTCTGCCACCTGCTGCGCACGGATTTTACCGTCGGCCGCCGGCAGCCCGATGAGTTTGGCGCCTCCCGTGAAGAACTCCGGTGCGCCGCATTCATCGGTGACGACGTGTGCCGCTTCATAGCAGTAAACCGCGCCGTAGGGCGGCGCAATTTGCGACAGCGCCAGCGCGTTGGCGGCGCTGCCGGTGGTCACCGGGAAAATCGCCACGTCGGTCTCGAAGATTTCGCCGGCAACCGCCTTCAGACGCGTCGTGTAGGGGTCGCTGCCGTAGGAGGCAACCAAATCGATGTTGGCCGCGTCGACGGCAGACATGATATCGGCGCTCGCGGGCGCTACATTGTCGCTGGTGAATATTCGGCTCACGATGACTCCTTGGCCTGGCACCACGAGGCTACCAAAAATTACGCCGTTCCATTCGAGTTCATCGAATTCGTGTAGGCTTTGAACGTTTCCACTATGGTAACCATCCAACCAAGTCCGGCGGCTCGCGGCGGCGCCTCGATCGGATTTACCGAATTTGTCGTGCTCGCGGCGGCGATGATGTCGACTCAGGCATTCGCCATCGATGGGATGCTGCCCGCGTTGCCGATAATCGTTCGAGCGCTGAACGTTGCCGAGGAGAACCATGGTCAGTGGATCGTCACCGCTTACATGGTCGGTCTGGGGATCGGTCAGCTGTTCTGGGGACTGATGTCGGACCGTTATGGCAGGCGGCCGGTGTTGCTCGGCGGTCTTGCGCTGTACGTGCTTGCGGCGGTTCTGTCGGGTCTGACGGATAGTTTCGCGGCCCTGCTCTTCTGGCGTGTGACGCATGGATTGGCAGCGGCCAGCGTCGTAGTCACGCGCTCCGTCATTCGCGACTTGTATTCCGGCCGGCATATGGCCCGAGTGATGTCGCTCACCTTCATGGTGTTCCTGACGGTCCCGGTCATCGCGCCGAGTGTGGGACAGCTGATCCTTCTGCTGGCCCCATGGCGCTACATCTTCATCGTGTTTGGCGGATTTGCGGCGCTCGTGTGGCTTTGGGCGCTGCTGCGGCTGCCTGAGACGCTGCACCCGGAGTACCGTCTGAGCCTGACGCGCAATCGCATCGCGAGCGCGGTTCGGCTGGTGGTCGGCAACCGCACGTCTCGGTTCTACACCCTGGCCATGGGGGTCATGTTCGGTTCCATACTGGCCTACGTCGGCATGGTGCAGCAGATCTTCGCGGAAGTTTTTCATCGCGCGACTCTGATGCCCGCGATGTTTGCGCTCTGCGCGATCTCCATGGGCGCCGGAGCGTTTCTAAACTCGAGAATCGTGGAGCGTATCGGCATGCGCTTCATCTCGCACACGGCGCTGTTGTCGTTCATCGCCGTGACGATCGTGCACGTGCTGGTGGCGACCCTTGGCACCGAGAAGCTATGGACTTTCGTGCTGCTGCAATCGGTAACCATGGCGTGTTTCAGTCTGTCGGTCTCCAACTTCGGGGCCATGGCGATGGAGCCGGTCGGTTCGGTTGCCGGGATCGGCGCCTCGCTGCAGGGATTCGTGTCGACCTCCGGAGGGGCCATTGTCGGCGCCGTGATCGGCCGACAATTCGGGGGGTCAACCGTGCCGCTGGCCGCCGGCACGCTGTGCTGCGGAGCGGCGGGGCTGCTGTTCGTCCTGCTGGCCGAAAACGGCCGGCTGTTTCAGCGCCATCACATCGCATCGACGGCCGCGCACCGAGGCAGTTAACGGGGGGGCGCCTCGCGCATCATTCGTTCCCGCCGCCGCTCGCCATTGCGGCCGGCGCCAGCGCCGGGATTTGCGCCGAGTTGCCACGGCCGCGTGTTTGGACCCAGGCATGCAATGCCACGGCGCCCAACACGATCGGCAACCCCAGAAATATGTTAGTGGAAAACGACTCATTGCCGAGCCACCAACCCACGAATAGAGCGACGGGCGGATTGACATAGGCATAGGTCGCAGCGAGGGTCGGCGAGACGCGCTCGACAACGAATCGATAGGCTGAGAATGCGATCATGGACCCGAACACGACGAGATAGACCCAGGCCCACCAAACTCGCGCAGAGTCCGGCAATGTCCAGTGCTCGCCGAGTCCTGCGCTGAGGACCAACGCCATTACCCCCGCCGCGAGCATTTCAGCCCCGAAGCCAGTCGCACCATGCGGAATGTCGACGCGGCGCGCCAAGACGGTACCGAGCGACCAGCAGGACGTGGCGAGGAGAATTACGAGGGTGCCAACGAGGTTTCCGTGCAGGTCCCGTCCCATCAACATCACCGCAGCACCGGCACCGCCCAGGGCGATCGCGCCCCATTCCACGCGGCGCGGCCATGCGCCGAATAGCCCCGACCATAGTGCCGTGGCGAGCGGCATGATGCTGATGAGCGCCACGGTAGCACCGGAGCTCACCCAGCGTTCCGCGACGGCGACGCCGCCGTTTCCGACCACCAGCAGCAGAAATCCCACCAGAGCCGCGCCTCGCCACTGCCTCGCCGTGGGCATCGGCCGGCCGCGAAGCGCTTGCCAGGCCAGCAATAGTCCTCCCGCGACTACAAAGCGAGTGCCGACGAGGAAGAAGGGTGGCGCACCTTCGATGGCCACTTTGATTGCGAAGTAAGTCGTGCCCCATATGACGTATACCGCCAGCAAGCAACCGACGATCAGCCAGCCGGCGGGCCTTGATGGGGCTTGCGGGTGCGAGCTTCGCCACATGGTGCGCATATGATAATTACCGGGCGCCAGATCGGCCTTACATAGTTTAAGATAAATGGGTGATGCAGCTTGATAATTAAACGATATGGCGCGGGGGAATCTTCACTATGGATGCACTTGATCTAAAAATCCTTGCAACTCTAGACGCCGACGCACGCCGCCCTTACGCCGATGTGGCGCGCGAGTTCGGCGTCTCGCAGCCGACGGTCGCCGATCGTATTCGTCGACTGGAAAGTCGCGGCATCGTGCGCGGCGCAATGCTGTGCGTCGACTACGCGCGCCTCGGGTTCAACGTCAGCGCGTTTGTGCGGTTGCGTGCCACGCCATCGCATAAGCGCGGCCTCACGGAAACGGCGCGCGCCATGCCGCAGGTCATCGAGATGCACAGTGTTACCGGCGACGATTGCATGATTGCGCGAGTGGTCGCTCGCTCCGTCGAAGAGCTCGCGGAAATCCTGCAGCGGCTGTCCACGCTCGCGGACTCGCGCACATCGGTGGTGCTGGAGACGATCATACCGTTGCGCAACCCAATACCGGTGCAGCAGCCGGCCGCGGCGGCAAAGTCCGTGCGCGCCAAGGGCCGGGGCCGCCCGTAAGCATCGGCCGATGCGCTTCGCGGGACGCTCAGCGATTCGCGGAGGTGATTATTTCCCGCGCCAGCCCGGCGTAATCACCGTCGAAATGATGACCTCCCTTGAGCTTCACGACGATGAACTTTTTCGGATCGAGCTTCGGACACAACGAGTCACTCTCATCTTCGCCATAGATGCACAGCACCGGCGTGCCTGTAATCCGGTTCAGCTCCGGCAGTGTCGCCAGCCCCGAATTGTCGTCCGCGATCCAACTGCTGACGTGAAATTCAAACAGAGCGTGCTCGGACATCCCTAGGAGAGCGGTCAGCGCGACATGAGCGCGGGTTGCCTCTGGTAAGCGATTGACCGCGAACGGCAGCACGTCGGCGCCTTGCGAATAGCCGACGAGCAGCACGCGCTTCTTGCCGAGATGCGCGAGGTAGTAGCGGATCATGCGATCGGTATCCGCTGCCAGGCCCTGCGGAGTTCGCGGCGTCCAGTAATAACGCAGCGAATCCAGACCGATGACCGGGATGCCGGCGGCCGCCAGCGCGGCAGCCACGTCTTGATCGAGACCCGCCCAGCCACCGTCGCCGGACATCATGATCGCGAAGGCATCGGACGGCGCAGTGCCGGTCCGCGAAGGAACCAGGACCACCGGCAGGTCGCCGAGCGCGGCGGGCGGCGGCGCTATCCTCGCGCTCGAATTCTGCTCCGCGAGCTTGCCGAAAGCCGCCTGGTACTGCGGCATCCAACGGTCCGGTGAGGCAAAGTCGTGTCCGGTTTGCGGCAGCGTCACGATTGCCGCTCCTCGCATATTGGCGATGAAATCGCGGGCCTTCACCGCCGGACAGACCGGATCGATCTCGCCCTGCAGGTCGACCCACGGATTGTCCAGGTGCTTGACCGGCAGAAATTCCACGCCGCGGCCGTGAGCGCTGCGAACGAATTCAAGCGCGTCTCCCTTGCACAGCGGTTTCGTCAATTTGAACCTGGGGCAGAATCCCAGGGTCAGCGCGCTTGCGAAGGTGTCTCTGGGCGCCTGCGCCAGCACCGCGTATGCCAAGGTCGCGCCGGAAGTGTAGCCGACGAGAATCGGTTTGAGATACGTCGGCAGATGGTAGTAGGCCTGAACAAAATGACTCAAGTTTTCCAGGTCGCCGTCCGGGAACACGCAGTCACCGTCGTCGGCTTCCAGCTTTGCCCTGAGCCTCGGCAGGTCGATGCCGGCGACTATCGCGCCCTGCCGCACAAGTTGCTGCGCCATGCCGGCGAGGTTGCGGTCCCAGCCGCTGTCGCCGGATAAAAACAGCACGAAGCTCTTCGGCGTGCCGTTCGGCGAGTAAACAACTATGTTCTGGAAGCGGCCGTGGCTAAGGCGCTCGCCCGTAGCGGACCAAGCAGGCGCCGGCGCCTGAGCCGCGGCGGCCCCGGCCAGAAGGGTGGCGGCCAAGGCCAATTGTGCGGCGACGGCGCGCAGGGGCTTCATGTCGAGGCAGCGAGCAGGGATGGAAGGTCGCTCATATGATCGAAGGTGCGGTGAGCGCCCGCTTCGGCCAAGCGGCGTGCCGGAGTCAGCGCGCAATAGCCGAAGACTTTCATTCCCGCCGCGACGCCCGCGATCACGCCCGTAGGGGTGTCTTCGATGACGGCACAACGCTGGGGCGCAACAGCCAATTTGCGGGCTGCGTATAGATAGACGTCGGGAGACGGCTTGCCGTGGTCGACGTCAGCGACACTGAAAAGCCTGCCCTGAAATTTGCCAAGCAAGTCCGTAATGGCCAAGGTCGTTTGCATCTTTTCGTGCGTGCCGTTGGATGCCACGCAGTATGGCACTTGAATGGCGTCCAATGCCGCTTCGATGCCTGGAACCGCCTTTAGATCCGATTTCAGCGCCGTCGCGCTGCGCGCCTGGTAGTGGCGAACAAAATCCTCGGGAACTTCGTGTCCCAATAATCCGGCGATGGTTTCGAGGCATTGCGTCATCGATCTGCCGACAAATCGCTCGTACATATCCTCGAGTGTGACGGGAATCCCGAGCTCATTGAGCATGGCAGCGAAAACACGGCCGGTAATCCGTTCGCTATCAACCAGCACGCCGTCACAGTCAAAAATTATCAGGCCAAATCGCTCTTTGGTCACTTAGCCGCCGGAATTGTTTGTTCGGGTCGATAGCATAACTAAGAGCCCCCACTAGAGTCGCCTGCTAAAATCGGGGTATCGAGGTTCGAGCAGCCAGGGAGTCCACGATGCGCGCATCCGTCTTTTTCGGCGCCAGCGGGCCTCGGCGTACTCGCACGGTCGCGCATCGAAATGATCGACCCGCGCGCGACCTGGAAGCTCAGGCAGAGGTTCGCCTTCGCCGGCCATTGCCCGCTCTGCGAAACGCGATAAGCGACCTTGGCCGACAGGTAGGGCCTCCATGGGGTGCCGATCAAAAAATGGCCGCGCTGTTGGCGTGGCTGTTGCTGGAGCAGGGTAATTGACGCCGATGCCCGCGTTCAGACGTTTCCGCTGAAACTTTCGGCAGGGGCAACGACTTCAACGAGATCGCCATAGTGCCGCTGGGCGACGTCCGGGTGGGAGCGTAAACGGCCCTTCAGGTAGTTCTGCCCGACTTCGCGAAACAGCGGGTTATTCGGATCGCGCTCCGGCCCGCGTGCATGCGCTGCGAGGGCGGCCGGCAGGCGCAGTAGAGGCACGGTAGCGTCCAGCCGCGCCCCCAGAAAAAACGCCGCTGAAATTCGCTCCACGCCGGCCGGCGGCGTGACCACCCGATGCATGGTCGCCCGTAGGTAGCCATCGGAGGCCAGCTCCAACAGCTCGCCGATATTGACGACGAATGTTCCGTCGTGCGGCGGGACCTCAATCCAGCCGCGGCGAGATTCGACTTGCAAACCTCCTTGGCCGTCCTGTAGGAGCAGGGTAATGAGATCGGCATCCTTGTGGGCGCCAACGCCTTGGTCGCCGGCCGTGGCGTCACGCCCGGGGTAGCGGATGAGTTTGATCAGCTGATGGGGTTCATCGCGATAGAGTGGCTCCAGCGCATCGCCGGCTTGCCCGAGCGCCAGCGCAAAGGCACGCAGCAGGCGCTCGAGCACTTGGATCGCCGCTGTCTGCCAACGTGTCACGACGGTGCGCAGCTCCGGCAGTGCGGCCGGCCATTGATTGGGTCCTTGCAGCCGCGCCCAGGCGGGCGACTCGCGGTGACGAGGGAGCGCGGGCCGCTCGGCACCGATGTCGATTTGCTCGCGCCAATCGCGCTGACCGCGCGTGTGTTCTTGAGCGATTCGATTGTAGCCGCGGAAATGCGGGGAGTTCACCATCTCGATGGCAAGCTTGTCGGCATCCGGCAGCGCAAAAAAGCGCCGCGCCACGAGCATCAGGTCGCGCATCAAATCCGGCTCGGCACCGTGCCCCGCGAGATAGAAAAAGCCTACCTCATGCGCGGCCGCGCGCAGTTGCGCCAAGAAGGCGTCGCGCTCAGAGTCGCCGGCGTCGAACCGGGCAATATTCAGCAGCGGGATCGGGCTGTTTTCCGCGTGAGCGCGCATGGACCAAAGAATACTCGCCCAGCCGCGGGTCGCGTAAGATCGCGCTGTGCAAATTGTCCGTCAATCATCCTTCGTCGCGACGCCGTGGAAAAACGGCGGCGGCATCACGCACGAAGCGATCCGCGTGCCGGCTAGCGGTGAGCCGTTCCTCTGGCGCGTGAGCGTCGCGCATATTGCAGCCTCCGGCCCTTTCTCGGATTTTGCCGGATACAACCGCAAGATGGTGCTACTGCGCGGCGCCGGTGTGGCATTGAACTTTGCAAACGGCGAACAACGAGAATTGCGCCGCATCGGCGACCTGGTGGAGTTCGACGGCGCGCTCGCGACCCACTGCGAACTGCTGGGGGGTCCCTGTGCGGATTTGAACTTAATGGTATCCAAGTCCTTGGGCCACGTGCCGGTTCGCGTGGAACGCTTGAAGGCGCCGCTGCCGGTAACCGCGTCGTGCCACGAATCAACGCTTGTGGTTTGCATCGACGGTGCGGTCGTTCTGGAGGGCAATGCCGGAGACGCTGCAACCCTCGAACCCTGGGATCTGGCGGTGCTCTCGCACACACCCGGGCTCATGAGCCGGCTCGCGCCGTTTGATTCCTCCATGCCGGCCATGGCGTTCATCGCGACCTTAAGCCGCTAATATTTGTGGGTTGACAGCAGCAGACTCGTCTCCGTGTTGGAAATCCCGTCGATGAGGCGAATGCGCCCCAAGACCTTATCGACCGCTTCGAGACTGTCAGCACGCAGCTCGGCGACAATGTCCCATCGCCCATTCGTGGTGTGTAAGGCGCGCACCGCCGGATCGCCTCGCAGAGTTTTCAACACTTCGTCGGTTCGATTGCCTTCGACAGCCACGGTCATCAAGGCGCGGACCCGTTGATCGTCCGACTGAGGCCGAAGTTTGACGGTGTAACCCACGATGGTGCCGTCGGCCTCCAGGCGGGCGAGCCGATTCTGCACCGTGCCGCGGGCGAGCCGCAGGGTCTTGGCCAGCGCCGCCACGGAGAGCCGAGCGTTATCGCGCAACAATGACAGCAGCTGGCGATCAGTTAGATCCATGAATTCTCCTGCCGGAAGACCCAAGATTGTCCAAAACGTCAGTACCTGCTAGCTATTTGATCAGAATCCAGAGCTTATTGATCACTTTCCTGGCTATTATTTGGCTCAAGACTACCGTGAAATTAGGGATTGGCTCAAATCAGCGAGACAACCATGGTCGCTTATATCGGAACCGCGCGTGTTCAAGAACTAGTGTCACGAATCGGCCCTGCGAGGTTCATCGAGGCGCTGGCCGGGGAGATCGAAGCCGACTATCGGCGCTGGGGCGAATTCGAGAAGTCTGCGCGGCACGCCTCGCATTCCCCTGTCGGCGTCATCGAATTGATGCCGACCAGCGATGGACGCTTGTATTCATTTAAGTACGTGAACGGACATCCGAAGAACACGGCGAACGGCCTGCTGACGGTCACCGCCTTCGGAGTGCTCGCCGACGTGGCGACGGGCTACCCGCTGCTGCTGTCGGAAATGACCTTTGTGACGGCTTTGCGCACGGCCGCGATATCCGCCCTGGCGGCTCGCTACATGGCGCGTCCGTCCAGCCGTGTGATGGCTCTGATAGGCAACGGCGCGCAGAGCGAATTTCAAGTCATCGCGTTCCACCGCATGGTTGGTATCAGAGAAGTAAGAGTGTTCGACACGGATCCCAAAGCCACCGCGAAACTGATGCGCAATCTCGCGGCGCTGCGGCTTCCCGAGCTGAGGGTCATAGCGTGCGCGACCGCGGCCGAGTCTGTGCGCGGCGCCGATATCGTGACGACGGCGACCGCCGACAAGTGCAACGCGCTCATCCTCACGCCGGAAATGATCGAGCCTGGGATGCACCTGAACGCCGTCGGCGGAGACTGCCCTGGAAAGACCGAATTGCACGTAGATATTCTGCGCCGGTCGGATGCGCGCATCGTGGTCGAATTTGAACCGCAAGCGCGAATTGAGGGTGAGATTCAACAGCTCGAGTCGTCGGAGACGGTGACCGAGTTCACCGACGTGCTGAGCGCGAAGCGGGCCGGGCGTCTCGGTAAGCATGAGGTCACGGTGTTTGATTCCGTGGGATTTGCACTCAGTGACTTCTCCTCGCTGCGTTACTTGCATCGGTTGAACGGCGAGCAGCGCGACGCCGGCGCCGAAATCGATCTAGTGCCGATCCTCGATGATCCCAAGGACTTGTTCGGAGGCCTTGTAAACGCCGGCTCCCGCGCGCCAGGTCACCCGGCGAGAGCAAGAACCGCAGAAGGTAGTTTCGCGTGATCACTGCTGCCTCCCGCACGGCCAGCCTCATCGGCGCCCCGACGGACGTCGGCGCCAGCGATCGGGGCGCTTCGATGGGCCCGGAGGCGCTGCGTGTTGCGGGGTTGGATTCCGCGCTCACGCAGTGCGGTTTCACGGTGGTGGATTGCGGCAACGTCAGCGGACCGCCGAGTCCCGGTCTGGTAAAGGTGGAGGGCTACCGAAATCTTGCGGAGGTCGCTGCCTGGAACCGCGAGGTGCATCAGGCGGTGTATCGAGAGCTCGGGAAGGACAGGTTGCCGATTTTGCTGGGCGGCGACCATTGCCTGAGCATCGGCTCCATTTCAGCCGTCGCGCGCCATTGTCGAGACCTGCGTAAGACATTACGGGTGCTTTGGCTGGATGCGCACGCCGACTTCAACACGCGCGAACTCAGCCCCAGCGGCAGCCTGCACGGAATGCCGGTGTCGTGTCTGTGCGGGTTCGGTCCGCGCGAGCTGCTGCAGATCGGCGGCGTCACGCCGGCGATCAGCCCGAAATGGGTGAGGCAGATCGGCATTCGCAGTGTCGATACCGGCGAGAGACGCTTTCTGCACGAGCAGGAGCTGGCCGTTTTCGACATGCGCTACATCGACGAGATCGGCGTCAGGAAAGTCGTGGAGCTCGCGTTGCAGGACATGGATGCGGACACGCACCTCCATGTCAGCTTCGATGTCGATTTCCTCGATCCGGAGATTGCGCCGGGAGTGGGTACCACGGTGCCGGGCGGTATGTCGTACCGCGAGGCCCAATTGTGCATGGAAATGCTCGCCGACACCGGTCGCGTGGCGTCGCTCGACATCATGGAATTGAACCCCGCCCTCGACATGCGCAACAAGACGGCGACGCTCGCGGTCGAACTCACCGAATCGCTGTTCGGCAAGAGCACTCTGATGCGCAAGCCCGCGGTGTCCCCGCCCGTGGGGCAACGTACCGGCGGCGCCCGGAGCAGGCGATCCGTACCTGCGGGAGATTCTTGCTTAGAATACGGGTATGAACGCCGACTTGAATGAGCCCTCGGAAGGCGCTTCGCTCGATGCGCTGCGTCACGCCGTAAGGGATCGAGGTTTGTGGCCGGAAGAGCGCGCGGTCACGCGTTTGCTGCATACGCTGGGGCTCACCGGCGGCGCACGCCATCGAGCGGTGGCGGTGGCAATGGCTCTGGTCGAAGGAGCCCGCGCCCGCCGCGACGAGCGGCCGTTTCTCGATGCCTTTTTGCAAGAATTCGGGCTGTCGAATCAGGAAGGCATCGCGCTCATGTGCATCGCCGAGGCACTGCTGCGTATTCCTGACGATGCGACCGCGGATCGCTTGATTGCCGAGCAGCTGGCCAGCGGCGATTGGTCGGCTCATTCCGGCAGATCCGAGTCGCTGTTCGTCAATGCATCCACCTGGGGACTGATGCTGACCGGCGGGATCCTGGAGCTTGACCCTGCGATCAAAACCGATGCCGGCGCGTGGGTGCGAAAGCTCACCCGCAAGGCGGGTGAACCCTTGGTGCGGCTCGCCGTGCGGCGCGCGATGCGCATCATCGGCGGCGAATTCGTGGTGGGGCGCAGCATCGAGGAAGCCCTGACGCGCAGCGCCCGTGAACCCGAGGTGGCGCTGTGCTCTTTCGATATGTTGGGCGAGGGCGCGAGAACGCAGCGGGATGCCGAGCGCTACCTGAAGTCCTACGAACATGCCATCGACGTCATCGGCGCCTCGGCGGCGGGACGCGCCGCGCATGAAGTGTCCAGTATTTCCATCAAATTATCGGCTTTGGAACCGCGCTACACGCAACTGCAGCGCGAGCGCGTCAATCGACGCCTGGTGCCGCAGGCGCTGGCGCTTGCGCGGCGCGCAACAAAGCTCGGGATACAACTCACCATAGACGCGGAGGAAGCGGACCGGCTCGATCTGTCGTTGGATGTCATTGAGGCGCTGGCGCGCGATCCGGACACGCGCAATTGGCCCGGTCTCGGCCTCGCCGTCCAGGCGTACAGCAAGCGCGCCGTGGATGTCATCGATTGGGTGGCGCAGATCGCGCGGCTGTGCGACAGGCGTATGACCGTGCGCTTGGTCAAGGGCGCTTACTGGGACAGCGAAATCAAGCGCGGCCAAGAGCGCGGACTCGAGAGCTATCCTGTGTACACGCGCAAGCTGACGACGGACGTGTCGTACTTGGCGTGCGCCGGCGTACTGTTCGGCCACGCCGACGTGATTTATCCGCAATTCGCGACTCACAACGCGCACAGCATTGCATCGATCTTGGAGCTCGCGCCCGCCGGCGCGGCCTTCGAGTTTCAGCGGTTGCACGGCATGGGGCGCCTCCTGTATGCGGAAGCCGCCCGGCAGATCGCGGATTTCCCGAGAGTTCGCGTATACGCGCCGGTGGGAGAACACAAGGACTTGCTGGCGTATCTGGTGCGGCGGCTGTTGGAGAACGGCGCCAACACCTCGTTCGTGAATCGCTTCATGGATGAACAGGTACCGGTGGCCGAGATCGTGCGCGATCCGGTTTCGGAACTCGAGCGTTTGGATTCCTTTGCCCATCCGCGGCTGCCGAATCCGGTCGCCCTTTATTCCGATCGGCGGAATTCGCAAGGATTGGACCTCGGCAATCCGCTTGAGCTCGACTACTTAAGCACAGGGCTCAGAGCCGGACGTTCAGTGGAGCGCAGCGCGGGCCCTATCATCAACGGGGTTTTGGCGCCAGGCGATGCGCACCCGGTCACCAATCCGTCCGATCGGCGCGACCGGGTCGGCAGCTCGCGTGACGCGACGGCGGCACAGATCGTGAGCGCGTTCGACGCCGGCGGCAAGGCACAGCCTGCCTGGAACGCTTTAGGCGGCGGCGCGCGCGCAGAGTGCCTCGACAGGGCGTCCGACCTTCTGGAGGCTCGCCGCTTGGATTTTTACGACCTATTGGTGCGCGAAGCCGGCAAGACGCTGCCGGATGCAATCGGTGAGGTTCGCGAGGCCGCGGATTTCTGCCGCTACTACGCGCTTCGCGCCCGCGAGCAATTCGCCGCGCCGAAACGCCTCGAAGGACCCACCGGCGAATTGAACGAGCTGTCCCTGCACGGCCGCGGCGTGTTTGCCTGCATCAGTCCGTGGAATTTTCCTCTGGCGATTTTCGCGGGACAAGTTACCGCCGCGCTGGCGGCCGGCAATGCGGTCGTGGCGAAGCCGGCCGAGCCTACGCCGCTGATCGCCGCGAATCTCATTTCCCTGTTGCACGAGGCGGGAGTGCCGCCCGAGGTGCTGCACCTGATGCCCACGCCGGGGCGGATATTCGGTGAAATTGCACTCGCGCATTCCGCGCTGGCAGGCGTGGCGATGACGGGTTCCACCGCGACCGCTCTGACGATCAACCGTGCGTTGGCGGCGCGCGGCGGCACCATCGTGCCGCTGATTGCGGAGACCGGCGGCTTGAACGCCATGATTGTCGATTCGACGGCGCTGCCGGAACAAGTAGTCGATGACGTCGTGAGCTCCGCATTCATGAGCGCGGGTCAACGCTGCTCGGCGCTGCGGCTACTGTTCCTGCAAGAGGAAATTGCCGATACGGTGTTGGAAATGATCTCAGGCGCGATGGACGAACTGATCATCGGCGATCCGGCGAATCTGGAAACGGACGTGGGGCCGGTGATCACGCCGGCGGCGGCGCAGGGCCTCGCCGCGCATGCGGCTCGAATGTGCAAAGAGGCCCGGCTCATCAAGGCGTGCCGTCTCGGGGAGGCCCACGCGCACGGTAGTTTCTTCGCGCCCCATCTGTTTGAGCTAAAAAACGCGGCGCAGCTGACGCGCGAAGAATTCGGTCCGATCCTGCACGTCGTCCGCTATCGGTCGAGCGACATAGCACAGGTGCTTCAGGCCATCCGCGCCAGCCATTTCGGTCTGACCTTGGGTGTGCAGACCCGCTTGGAATCCTTCTGGCGGCAGGTATTCGAGAACACACCGGTGGGCAACACTTACGTCAATCGCAATATGATCGGCGCGGTGGTCGGAGTGCAGCCGTTCGGCGGAACGGGGCTTTCCGGGACCGGCCCGAAGGCGGGCGGCCCGCATTACGTGGCGCGCTTCGCCAATGAACGCACCCTGACCGTCAATACGACTGCCACGGGCGGTAATGCGGCGCTGTTAAATCTAGGCGGCTGACTCGCGGACTTACCTGCACTCGGTCGCGGATGCCGCACTGCGCACGGCCGGATTGTGGGCTCAATGCGATATTTTTTCTGCTCAAACCGCTTGGTCAGGTGCGCACGCAAGCTGGCGAGCTGCTCCTTCGACAACTCGACCCATCCAGTCGAAGCGTTGCTACCTGCCGTACCAGTTAAGACCCAATATAATACCAATTCAGGAAATCTGCTGGTGCCGTGTATAAACACATGATAAAGGCTAGTATATCCATTAAAAATAATAATTTATCGATAAACAATGCGTCTCGGATCGCTGCCCGACGGGCGCGCAATCGAGTTTTCACAGTCGTTTTACCGCGGCGACACGTACGATTTCGTCGCCGAATTGAGCGCCTCGACTTGAGTGCCGCGTCATGAGCGCGCCAAGCCGCGCGCCGGCGGCCGAGAGCACGCACATGTTTCAGGAGGCGCGAAGCGCCTCGAAGGCGGTACGCGCGCAACTCGCTTGCGACGCAGTCTCGATCGCGGCGATCGGCGCCGAAGTCCGTCGTCTCGCGCCGCGCGTGGTGATTACCTGCGCGCGCGGCAGCTCCGATCACGCCGCCACCTATGCGAAGTACCTCATCGAAACCAAGGCGCGGGTATTGACCGCATCGGCCGCGCCATCCGTCAGCTCGGTATACGGAGTTGCCCAGGACTTGCGCGGGTGCCTCTTCATTGCGCTGTCCCAATCAGGGCGCAGTCCCGACTTACTTGCCGCGGTCGCCGCCGCCAAAGCGTCGGGTGCGACGATTCTGGCGCTCTGCAATAGCCCCGATGCGCCGCTCGTCGCCGCAGCGGATCTCGTGATTGAACTGCGCGCGGGAATCGAGACCAGCGTCGCGGCCACCATGTCCTATCTTGCGACGCTCGCCGCGCTTGCCCGATTCGTTGCGGCCTGGACCGACGATTCTGCATTGAATGACCGCATCGACGCGCTGCCGGCGCTGATGGATGCGAGCTGGGCGCTCGACTGGTCAGCCGCGCTGCCGCTTCTCGAGTCTGCCTCGCATCTGTACGTCGTCGGCCGCGGGCTTGGACTCGGCGCCGCCCAGGAAACTGCGCTCAAGTGCAAGGAGACCTGCGGCCTGCACGCCGAGGCCTTCAGCAGCGCCGAACTGCGGCATGGTCCGTACACGCTGCTCGGCCCGGGATTTCCGGCGCTGCTGTTCGCACAGCAGGATGCGACGCGGCCGGGGGTCGAAATTCTCGCTGCCGAGCTCGTGCGCCGCAGAGTCGAGGTCCTGGTCGCAGGCACCGGTGTATCCGGCGCAATCGTGTTGCCGACGCTCGACGTCGCTGCGGAACTTGCGCCGATTCTATTGGTACAGAGCGCCTATCGATTAATCGCAACGCTTGCCGTGAATCGCGGCTTCGATCCCGATCGTCCGCCGCATCTGCGCAAGGTTACGGAGACGGTGTAGTGCGACACGCGCTCGTCAATGGCCGGATGCTGACCGGACGGGGCCTCGTAAGCGGCTACACGTTGCTCCTGTCGGGCGCGCGGATCGAGGCGATCGTCGATCCGTCGGACCTGCGCTGCCGGGACGCTCGCAATGAGGATCTCGACGGACAGATCCTGCTGCCGGGATTCATCGACGTGCAAGTAAACGGCGGCGGCGGCGTATCGTTCAACGACGATCCGAGCCCGGATTCGATCGGCGCGATCGGCGCCGCGCACCGCCGCTGCGAATTGGGCGGCTGATCGGGTGCAACGTAGATGGCGAGACCATTGCCCGACTTTTGGGACCCGCTGGTAAAGCCCATGAATCCGAGGCTAATGTCGCCATGGCTTGAATAGTTGGTCGTTCCCACGCCGCCGCTCACCGACGCCGCGGCCTGGTCTTCGATGTTCCGCAACAGCACACCATTCGCACCGAGCTTCGCGGCCGCGCGCTTGAGCCGCCGGATCACCGCCTCGGTTTTTCCCTGCGAAGTAAACGAAAACGAATGCTTGCTGGAACTCTGAATCATCGCGATTTTATCGTACGGCTTGGTTGGGGTCTCCAGATAAATCTCGACTTGATCTGCAAGGATCGGCGGCCGGGCTTTGCCGACCATCACTTGCGAGGTCACGCAGGAAGTTAGGATTGCAATTGCGAGCGGGCCGGCGAGACCAATGGCCGTCAATGCGCCGCGCGTCACTTGCGCATTATTTCCATGGCTTCGAGGTTTTGACGGTCGACAGCGCGTCATACAGGCTTCCTTCGGGATGCTTCGCGCATTGCGCCTTCAGCGCAGCTGCAAAATCCCCGACAGACGCGCCATCAAACAGATGGCTGCCGGATTTCTCCACCGCGTAGCCGAACAGCCACATCATGATGGTGGCCGCACTTTCCGCGTCGGAGCGAGCTGACGCCACGTGTCTCGATTCAAACGTTGCGCAATCGAGCATCGTCAGGTCCATCGGGTTGGCGTTGTTCAGTTTGACGTTCGGCAGCGCCTCCAGCAGGCTTTCGCGGGGATTGTTCTTGCATTCGTTGTCCAACCCAAAACCAAATGACGGTAGGGCGTCCCCGTACATCACATGCGCTCCGGACTGCGCAACTGCAAATCCAAATAGCCACATGACCATGTTGATGGAGTCAACCTTGGGACTCGAGCCGCTGGGGTTTAGGATTTCATTCTGGTACTTGGAGCAGGTGAGCGTCGCGAGATTCAGCTCGTCGGCGCGGCCGACGCACGGAAATAGACAAACCATCAGAACGACAGCGCCGAACACTTTCATGGAATTACCTATTGAAGCGAGGATCCGGCCCTTATGATAAGGGATTGACGCGGCTTGGCTGCCAAAAGTTGTGTTCGATTACGCGGCGCCGTCAAGAACGTCTTGCAGAAGGTCGCGCAACAGAGAGCTTAAGGGTCGCGCGCGCGGCACCTCAAAGTCCGGCGTTCGCGCTTCCTCCAGATAGGCGCTCTGCGCAATCTCCAGTTGCACTGCGTGGATGCGCGCGGCCGGATTCCCATAGTGACGAGTGATGTAACCGCCCTTGAACCTGCCGTCGAGCACATGCGTGAATTTTTTTTGCGCCCGCAACCGCGCGACCATCCGGGCGGGGAGGCCGGTCGAGCAACTGCGGCCGTCGGCGGTGCCGATGTTCAGGTCGGGCAACCGTCCGTCGAAAAGGCCGGGTACCGTGGAATGGATCGAGTGAGCGTCCCACAACACGCAGTATCCGTGGCGCCGCAGGAGTCCTTGCGTCAGTTCGGTAATTTTGTCGTGGTAGGGCTGCCAATAACGCTGCAGCCGCTGCGTGATTTCGCCGGAGGTCGGATCCGCGCCTGGCGAGTACAGGCGCTCGCCGTCGAAAGTTTCAGTGGGGCAGACCGTGGTTTCCCGCTGACCCGGGTAGAGCGGCGCGCCGTCGGGCGGCCGATTCAAGTCCACGACGTAGCGGGTATGCGTCGCGCAGATGACGGATGCCCCCAGCTCACGGTGAAAATGATACAGCTCGGGAACAAACCAATCCGTGTCCGGTAGATCCAGCGCTTCGCGAGTGAACCGGGCGGCTAATTCCGGCGGCACATACGTACCCGAATGCGGGAAGCTGATGAGCAACGGCAGGCTGCCCGGCATGTAGTCAAACAGCGGCTCCATAATCAGGCGCGACCTCGTCCGAATACATCGCCCGGAGACCGTGCCGCGCCGATCACGTGCCCGCTCTCGAGGGCAGCACGCGCTTGACCAGGTGAGCGAAGCGGCCCGTCTTGACCCAGGTCTTAGCCGCTTCGATGTCCGGAGCGAAGTAGCGGTCGACGGCATAAAAGGCGACCTCGCGGCGAATGGCCGCGTGAACTTGCTCCAGATGCGCGGAGGACTTTGCCGGCCGGTGGAAGTCGATGCCCTGTGCTCCCGCCAACAGCTCGATGCCGACGACGCAGGCCGCGTTATCGACCATCGAGCTCAAGCGGCGTGCCGCATGGGTGGCCATGCTCACATGATCCTCTTGATTCGCGGACGTCGGGATGGAGTCGACGCTGCAAGGCGTTGCGATGCTCTTGTTCTCGGACACCAGTGCCGCGGCGGTCACCTGCGCGATCATGAAGCCGGAGTTCAGGCCGCTATTTTCAACCAGGAATGCCGGCAGGCCGCTCATCTTCGGATCGACCAGCACGGCCATTCTGCGCTCCGACAGGCTGCCGATCTCGGCAATCGCGAGCGCCAGAGTGTCGGCCGCGAAGGCCACGGGTTCGGCATGGAAATTACCGCCCGACAGAGCGTCTCCCTGTTCGACGAAGAGCAACGGATTGTCCGTCACCGCATTGGCCTCGATGCCGAGAGTCACACTGCAATTGCGGATAAGGTCCAAGCAGGCGCCCATCACCTGAGGCTGGCAGCGAAACGAGTAGGGGTCTTGCACCCGAGTGCAGTCGAGGTGCGACGCGCGGATCGCACTGCCCGCAATCAGATCGCGGTACTCGCGGGCGACCGCAATCTGACCGGGTTGGCCCCGCACGCGCTGAATGCGCTCATCGAACGGCGCATCGCTGCCTTTTAAGGCGTCAACCGACATGGCGCCGGCCACGACGGCGGCGGCGAACACATCCTCGGCGCCGAACATTCCCGCCAGCGCCAGCGCCGTGGATACCTGTGTGCCATTGATCAACGCCAGGCCCTCTTTGGCGCGCAATTTAAAGGCTTGCAGCCCCGCAAGACTCAAGCCCTCGGCCGCGGGCAGCACCTTGCCTCGCACTCGCACCTGACCGATGCCCAGCAGTACCGTGCTCATGTGCGCCAAGGGTGCAAGATCGCCCGAGGCGCCCACCGAGCCTTGCGCGGGGATCAGTGGATAGACCTCGTGCTTAAGCAGCGCCAGCAACGCATCGATCAGCTGCATGGTGGTGCCGGAGTGTCCGCGCGCGAGCGCATTGATTTTGAGCGCAAGAATCAGGCGCACCACCGGATCCGGCAACGCCTCGCCGACGCCCGCCGCGTGAGACAGCAGCAGATTGCGCTGCAAGAGCTCCAATTGCGCGGTCGGTATCCGGGTCTGCGCGAGCAGGCCGAAGCCGGTGTTGATGCCATAAACGGCATCGCCCACAGACACGATTTTGTCGACCAAGGCATTGGCCGCGGCGATGCGAGTGCGATCGTGCTCGGCCAGGTGCAGTGCGGTCGGTTGCTCGTAGATTCGCCGCAGCGCCGGCAAGGTCAATTCGCCGGCGCGCAGTTCTAAAATGCCGGGCACTACGGCACCGGTCACTGCGGCCGCTCGATCATCGGCAGGTTCAGGCCCTGTTCATGCGCGCAGTCGATGGCGATTTGGTAGCCGGCGTCGGCGTGACGCATGACCCCGGTGGCGGGATCATTCCACAGCACGCGCGCCACGCGCCGGCCGGCCGCTTCGCTACCGTCGCAAACGATCACGAGGCCTGCGTGCTGCGAATAGCCCATGCCGACTCCGCCGCCATGATGTATCGATACCCAGGTCGCGCCGCTGGCGGTATTCAGCAACGCGTTGAGCAGCGGCCAGTCGGATACCGCATCGGAGCCGTCCTTCATGGCCTCGGTTTCGCGGTTCGGGCTTGCCACGGAACCTGAATCCAGGTGATCGCGGCCGATGACGATGGGCGCCGAGAGTTCGCCGCGCGCCACCATGTCGTTGAACGCCAACCCAAGACGATGGCGCTGTCCCAGGCCGACCCAGCAGATGCGCGCCGGCAGTCCCTGGAATTGGATTCGCGAGCGGGCCATATCGAGCCAGCGATGCAAGTGCGGATCGTCCGGGATGAGTTCTTTGACCTTCGCGTCGGTTTTGTAAATATCCTGCGGATCGCCGGAAAGCGCGGCCCAACGGAAGGGTCCGATGCCGCGGCAGAATAGCGGGCGGATATATTCGGGCACGAAACCCGGGATATCGAAGGCACGCGCGACACCCTCATCGAGGGCCACTTGGCGAATGTTATTGCCGTAGTCGAACACCGGCAGTCCCATGGCCTTGAAGCGCAACAAGTACTCGACATGCTTTGCCATCGACTTCTTGGCCGCGTCGCTGGTGCCGGAAGGATCGCTGTCGCGGCGCGCATCCCATTCCTCCACGGTCCAACCCTGCGGCAGGTAGCCGTTGACGGGGTCGTGCGCCGAGGTTTGATCGGTCAATGCATCCGGCCGGATACCGCGCTCGAGCAGGGTCTTAAGCACATCGACAATATTGCCGAGCAGCGCCACGGAGGTCGGCTTGGCGTTTTTCTTCGCGGCATCGAGCAGGGCAAGCGCCTCGTCGAGCGAATGCGCTTCGACGTCGACGTAGCCGGTTTCCAAACGTTTGGCGATGCGGCTCTGGCGGCATTCCACCGCCAGCATGTTGGCGCCGGCCATGGTCGCCGCGAGGGGCTGCGCCCCGCCCATGCCGCCGAGGCCGGCCGTCAGTATCCACTTGCCGGCGAGGTTGCCGCCGAAGTGCAGTCGGCCCATCTCGACGAAGGTCTCGTAGGTGCCCTGCACGATGCCCTGGCTGCCGATGTAGATCCATGAACCGGCGGTCATTTGGCCGAACATCGCGAGGCCGCGGCGGTCCAGCTCGTTGAAGTGCTCCCAGGTAGCCCAGTGCGGCACGAGATTGGAATTGGCGATCAATACCCGGGGCGCATCCGCATGGGTGGGAAATACGCCGACCGGCTTGCCGGACTGCACCAGCAAAGTCTCGTCCTCGCGCAGCGTCTTCAAGGTCTCGACGATGCGGTCGTAGCAATTCCAATCCCGGGCAGCGCGCCCGATGCCGCCGTACACCACCAATTCGCTCGGATTCTCGGCGACTTCGGGATCGAGATTGTTCATCAACATGCGCAGCGGCGCTTCCGTCATCCAAGAGCGCGCGCTCAAGGTGTTGCCGCGCGGCGCGCGAATGACTCGGGGTTTTAAGGGAGCGAGCATGGTTGCATCCTTAGGGGCGAAAGCGCCCCGACATTTCATATCGGGAACCGGGGTAATACAGACGCGCGACCGAGGCGATCAAGCCCGCGGTCCAGGTGCGGCGAATCATCAACAAGCAGGGCTCGTCCTGTTTCATGGTCAAGAGCTTGCGAGTTCGTTCGTCGGGCATCACTGCGCGCAGCAGATGTTCGGCTTGCTGCAGCGGAGCCACCTTGATCAGGTAGTCGTACGGCGTTGTTTGACTATAATCCACCGTCAGGTAATCGGGCGCCAGCTTCGGCAGCACGTAGCGCTCCTCCAGCTGAATCGGGCGATCGTTCTCGAAGTGCACGATCACCGAGCAATATAGCTCGCTGCGCGGAGCCACGCCGAAGTCCTCAGCCAGTTTCGCCACCGCGCGAACCCGCTCCAGCGAAACGATGTCCGCGCGATGCACGTGCCCCCTCGTGCGAATCTCATCGGCAATGCCGCGGATCTCGAGCGGGTGGGCGTGGGCATGCTGGTCCGCCACGAAGCTGCCGATCCCGGCAATGCGCACCAGTACCCCTGCGTCGCGCAATTCTCGCAGGGCACGGTTGGCGGTCATGCGCGATACGCCGAACGACTTGACGATGTCGTTTTCGGAGGGCACGCGGGTGGAGGTGCCCCACTTGCCGGAGCTGATGTTGTCCAAAATATGGCGCTTGACCTGCAGATAGAGCGGCTGCAGGGAAGCGGGCGATTTGGTCACAGGCGCCGGCTTATTCATGGTTCCAAGATTAACCTGTATAGACAGGTATGGTCAACCCTCTGATTCAGAGCGTCCGGCCCCTCACGGGGCGCGGTATTGGCCCATGACCTGCGCAAAGCGCCCGCGCAGATGGTCCTCTGCCGCATGATGGTGGTCCCTGATGACCCAGCGTCCCGCGACCATGACATCGCGAATCGCAGCGCTGCCGCCGGCGAACAGCAGGTGATCCAGCGCGGTTTGGGCCGTCGCGCCCGCCATGCTGGGGTGCGTCGCGTCCAGCACCAGCCAGTCGGCGCGTTGGCCGACCGCGATCGCTGCCGCCGGCTGCCCGATGGCCTGCGCGCCATGCTGCGCGGCATCGCGCCACAGGCGAGTGCCGACGTGCGGTTCGGTTTTGCCGGCCAGCACTGCGCGGCGCTTCTTTCGCAGTCGCTGCTGATACTCCATCCAGCGCAACTCCTCGGCGGGGCAGACGGTGGATTGACTGTCGGAGCCGACGCAGACTCGTCCGCCCAGCTTCAAGAATCGCGATGCATCGAATAATCCATCGCCGAGGTTGGCCTCGGTGCTGATGGATACGCATACGGTGGCCGCCGCGGCCACGATGCCCTGCAATTCCTGCACGGTGGCATGCGTGGCATGCACCAGGCACCAGTATTGCGTCAGCAATCCGCTATCCAGCAGCAGCTCGATGGGTCGCCGGCCGGTCGCGAGCTTGCAGGCTTGCACTTCCTGCAGCTGCTCGGCGACATGAATGTGCACCGGCAGGGTCGCGTCGATGTTGCGCAGGGCGAGAGTGGCTTCGCGCAGTGCCCGCGGCGGCACGGCACGCAGGCTGTGAAACGCCGCGCCGGTGCGCAGCGTTGCCGGCGCGTGGCGCCGTTCGGCGCCGACCCGCGATTCGACGGCGCGCAGAAAAAACTCCGTGTCCATGGCGAAGCGCCGCTGCTCGCTCTTCAGCGGCTGCGCGCCGAAGTCGCTGGCCTGGTACAGGGTCGGCAGAAACGTCAATCCAATGCCGGCGGCGGTCGCGGCGGCGCCGATTGCATCCCACAGTCCGTTCGCGCCTGGGTACAGATCGCCGTTGGATTGCCGGTGCAGATAGTGAAATTCGGCGACCGATGTATAGCCGGACTTCAGCATTTCAATGAATAGTTGCGTCGCCAGGATCTGCAGATCCTCGGCTTCGATGCGATTCGCCAGCGTGTACATCGCCTGGCGCCAGGTCCAAAAGCTGTCGCGCGCCGACAGGCGGAATTCCGTGTTGCCCGCCATGGCGCGCTGGAAGGCGTGACTGTGCGCGTTGGCCATGCCGGGGACGACGAAGCCTGCGATGTTTTCGGCTCCCGAGGGCGCCGCACGGTGAGTCGATGGGGTATCGATGGCAGTGATTCGCCCGTCGTCCGATACGCTCACCAGGGCGCCTTGCGCCCAACCCTGCGCCAGTAGAGCGGATTCCAAAAAATACCGTCGGGTCATGTTGCCTATACCTGTATAGGGTGGCTAGCTTGCCGTATCATTCGCATAACGGCAATCAGCGGGCGTGGCGGTGCAAAAATCTTCGGCTAGGGATTGGGACCGGGTATGGGTCGGCGCAAACATAGCCACGATGGTCGCGGGCGCGGCGCCGTATGGCAACATTTATGATGCCGCGCTCGCCGTCAAAGGCGACCGCATCGCCTGGATCGGGCCTTCGTCTCAGGGCCGCAATGCGGCAGCCGGGCAAGGCGTCCCGGTCGAGGATACGCATGGGCGGTGGATGACGCCGGGGTTGATCGATTGCCATACGCACTTGATTTACGGCGGCAACCGGGTGGAGGAATTCGAGAAAAGACTGTGCGGCGAGTCCTACGAGGCCATTGCGCGCGCCGGCGGCGGCATCCAGTCAACCGTCCAGGCGACCCGTGCGGCCGCGGCCGATGCATTGCGCGCCTCCGCAGCCGTTCGCGCACGGCGCCTGATGTCCGAGGGCGTCACCACCATCGAGGTCAAATCCGGATATGGGCTAGAACTTGCCGCAGAGCGCCGCATGCTGGAAGTCGCACGCGAGTTGGAGCGAGACCTGCCGGTGTCCATCAAGACCACGTATCTGGGCCTGCATGCGCTGCCGCCGGAACTGCGCGCCGATCGGCAGCGCTTCGTGGAGCAGGTGAGCGGCGCGTGGCTGGAGACTCTCGCCGCCGCCGGGCTGGTGGATGCGGTCGATGCTTTTTGCGAGGACATCGCGTTCTCTCTCGCGGAGACCGAGCAATTCTTGCGCGCGGCGCAGCGGCTGGGCCTGAAGGCGCACGTGCATGCAGGGCAGCTGAGCGACATGGGCGCCGCCGAGTTGGCGGCAAAGTATGGGGCGCTGTCGGCGGATCATCTCGAGTATGTGAGCGCCGGCGGCGTGTGTGCGCTCGCGGCCTCAGGCACGGTGGCGGTGCTGCTGCCGGGGGCCTATTTCACGCTGCGGCAGACGACCCCGCCCCCGGTGCCCCTGCTGCGGCAAGCAGGCGTGCCGATGGCGGTCGCGACCGACAGCAATCCAGGCACCTCACCGTGCACCTCCCTACTGCTCACGCTCAATATGGCCTGCACTTTGTTCGGCCTGACACCGGAGGAAGCGCTCAGCGGCGCGACGCGCCACGCCGCGCGCGCCTTAGGTCTGCAGGGCGAGGTCGGCACTCTCGAGGTGGGCAAGCGCGCGGACTTCGCACTGTGGGACATTGCTCGGCCCGCGGAGCTCTGCTACGGCTTGGGCGCGAACCCCTGCACCGGCGTGGTCCATCGCGGAAAGATCAGAGCAGCGTAAGCCGCCGCCGGCCGAACCAGGCCATGCCGCCCAGTGCGAGGAGTTCCGGCCACCCGAGGCCGCCGAGGCCGCCATTGAGGGTGGTGCCGACAACCACCGTCGTCGAACCGGCGGGCGTCGAGCCGGTGCTGCTTGCCGTGGCGGATGCCTGACTGGTCAAGACTTCGCCGGAAAGATCCGTGCTGTTGACGGTGGCGGCGAATGAGATTGACCAGTCCTGGGGATTGGTGCAACTAATTGGGCCGCCGGTCTGCGGCGCGAGCGTGGTCAGCGCGCACACCATTTTCGCAGCCGCTGCATCGATCAGGCAAACCCCGGCTCCCGCCGACGCGTGGGAGACTGTCATCCTGGTGGGAATGCTCACCGTCACGAGCACATTGGCGGCCGGTGCGGCAATTACAAGGCAATCCTCAGTGCCTGTCAGTCATGCATTCAGATGACAGGCGCTGCGCCTGATTGCCATAATCTTGGCGTGTGGGAGTTGCGAGACCGTCGAGCGGGCTTAAGTCCCCGTCGGCGAGAGGCTGAGCACGACGCAGGTTTCACCGGACGCGGAGCGGATGTCGAGCGTTGCACCGATCTTGCTTGCGCGCTGACGCATGTTCCTGAGTCCCTCGCCGTGCGAACCTTCATCGATGGCGAAGCCGCGGCCATAGTCGATGATCGAAATTTGAACGCCATCGTCCGCGGCCGCTTCCACGCGCACGCACATGCGCGTCGCCTGGGAGTGCTTCATGGCATTCGTAAATGCCTCCTGCACGATACGGGTGGACTCGGTGACTTGATTGGCCGAGAGCCTATCCAGGCCGGACACCTCGGCGACTTCCCAATTCAGGGTGATGCCCGCGCTGTTCAGGCGTGGCTCGAGCCGATAGCGAAGGTTTCCCAGCATCATCAACAAGTCCGGGTCCGTCGGTTTGATCGCATCGATGGCGATGCGCAGTTCATCCATCGCTTCCGCCAGCAGCGCGCTGGTCTGTTCCTTGGATAGCTCGCCTTTCTCGATCAGCCGCATGGAGGAGATCAGCTGTAAACCCAAACCGTCGTGTATGTCGCGCAGTATTCGCGCCCGCTCGGTCTCAATGGCGCGCTCACGCTCCAGCGACGCCGCTCGAACATAGTGGGTGGCGAGTTCCTGCTCGCGAGTCTTCACGCGCGCGTCGAGCTCCGCATTCAACCTTTCATAGGCGTCGTGAGCGAGCACAAAGCGATCAACGAGCGCCCAGCCGACGGTGGCGGCAAACAGCAACGCCGTGTAGGGCATTAGATAGGCGTCAGGCCACGACAAAATTCCCATGAGTAACAGCAAATCGCGCAGACCGGTCAGCGAACTCACCGTCGATGAGATCCACAACATCCATAGCAGCACCGAGCGCCTGCGCCAGGTATGCCACGTGAGATACACGAAAAAGACCAGGCTGGGAGGCTGCAGGATCATGTAGGCCACGCTTGTCACGAGCGCCTTGTGCGATGGCCCTCCCAACCACATGGCCACGGTGACCAGCAATGCGTAACCGAACAGGCAGGCCTCCAACCGTGGGAAACGCCGATCCAGAATGCGCAAAGACAGGGTGTACAGAACCGCCACTTCCCAAAACAGGACGGCGTCGGTGACAACGGAGAAATAAACCGGAGACATGTGCGTGTTGAGTAGAAAGAACTGGCTATTGCGCACGATCCACAGCGCGCAGTTGAGCGCAAACAGCCCGAAGATCACATCGCGCCGGCGACGCCACCACAGCATCGCGGCAAACACGCCGATCAGACCGATCAGCACGGTGACCACTTCCACCCCGATCACCTGCAGCCACAACTGCCGCTGGTAGCTTGGGTACAAGGTCGCCTCCGGCCCGATGGCCACCGAGCCTAGTTCGGTCAGACCGGTGCTGTACGCTCTGATCTCGATCAAGATCTGGTTTTGCCCTTCGTGCAGCAGCGCGGGGGGGAGCGTGAAATGCGACGGGTAGTTCCACCCGTCGGTGCTAGAGTTCTGGAAGCTCTCGCTGGCGCCTAGATAAGAGCCGTTGAGGTAAACCGCGGCGTTCGGTCTGGCGTTGAGCAAAGTGATGCCGTATCGCGCCCCGGGCGCTGACGAGGCTTGGAAATTCACTCGCAGCCAGCGCAGCGGTCCCTGCGTCGGGCTGCGCGGGCCGCGGATGAAAAATGGGATGGCCACGGCGTTGCCGCGCGCGCTCGCCGGCGGCGGCGCTGCGTCGGCATAGTCCGCTAAATATTCGGCCGCGTGGATCTTGTAGTCAGCGGGATCCGGCGTCTGCTCCGACCACGCGGCATGCGGCAGCGTCATCGCGGCCAACAGGCCGAGCAGCGCTCTAGAAATCCAACAGTCCGAGTTTCTTGGCCTCAAATACTGCTTCGCCGCGCGAGTGGACCGCTAGTTTACGATAGATCCGGTAGATATGGGTCCTCACGGTATTGGTCGAGATGTCCAATAAACGGCCGATCTCGCCGAAATTGAAGCCCTTGGCGACCAGTCCCAGTATTTGCGCTTCGCGATCGCCCAAGTCGATTCCCTCAGAGCTTGCCGCGGAGTCATCGGGTGGCGGATGCCGGGACCGAGTGAGCAGAATGCGGGCAATACTCGGGCTGATGGGTGATCCGCCGGCGCGCAGCTCGCGAATTGCCGCCAGAAACGGTTCGGCGAGCATGTCCTTGAGCAAGTAGCCGCTGGCTCCGGCCTCGATTGCCGCCAGCACGTTCTCTTCGTCGCCGAATACGCTGACGACCATGATTTCGCAGCCGGGGTCGCGTTGCTTGACGTTGCGGATGATGTCCAGGCCACTGCCGTCGGGTAACCCTAGATCGACCAGCAAGACATCCGGCGTGCCGGTGTCGAGCGCGGCTCGGGCTTGGGCAATGGTGGCGGCCGTCCACAGCACCTGCATGTCGGGCGCGGAGAAAACCAATTCAATGTAGCGATCGCGCAGCACGGCATCGTCTTCGAGCGCGGCGACCCGTATGACCTGCGAAGGAGACTCCGAGGGCAGCATGAACGCCCCTATGCCAATTAGGCCATGAAGAGTAAGACAAGTTACCTCAGAGCGGCGATCGAATGAGTCATCCGAATGCATGACTCAGCAAGATCCATGAGAAAATGGGCCATGGCGCGTCCGGCCCACAACCAACCCCCCCCACTGGTCGACTACAACCTGTTGAGGACCGATCGCGCCCTGGCGCAGGGGATTGAACGCGAGGGAGCCGCGTGGGCGCTTCCCGAACTTGCCCGGACCGGCGCTGCACTTGGAACTTGCGAGAACTTCGAGCGCGCGCGCCTGGCGAATGCGTATCCACCGGTTTTGCGCACTTTCGATGCCGGCGGCGAACGCATCGATCGGGTCGAGTTTCATCCGGCCTGGCATGAGCTGCTGTCGGGCATTACCGCCCGCGGCCTGCACTCAGGACCCTGGGCTCATCCGCGACCCGGCGCACACGTGGCGCGGGCGGGGAGCTACTTCATGCAGGCGCAAATCGAGTCGGGGACGCTGTGTCCAACCACCATGACCTATGGCTCGGTGGCGGCGATTCGCACGGATCCGGATCTGGCACGCCAGGTTCTGCCCGTGATCTATGCGCCGGTGCACGATCCGCGCGAATTGCCGATCGGCGAGAAGCGCGGCGCCATGGTCGGCATGGGCATGACCGAGAAGCAGGGCGGCTCGGATGTGCGCACCAATACCACCCGCGCCGAGCGCCAACCGGACGGCAGCTATCGCCTGGATGGACACAAGTGGTTTTTCTCGGCGCCGCAATGCGATGCGCACCTGGTGCTGGCTCAGACCGACCACGGACTGTCGTGCTTGTTCGTGCCCCGCTTGACTGCGGACGGCGCTAGGAACGGCATCCACATCCAGCGTTTGAAGGACAAGGTGGGGAACCGTTCGAATGCGTCCTCGGAAGTCGAATTCGTCGCGGCTCACGGAACACTGTTGGGGGAGGATGGACGCGGCGTCTCGACCATTCTCGAGATGGGAACCTATACCCGCCTCGACTGCGTGATCGGCTCGGCCGGCATGATGCGCCGAGCGCTGGTGCAGGCTCTGCATCATGCGCGGCATCGCGTTGTCTTCGCCAGACAGTTGATCGATCAGCCCCTGATGCGCAGCGTCCTCGCCGATCTGGTGGTCGAATCGGAGGCGGCGACGCTGCTCGCGCTGCGCCTCGCGCGCGCTTTCGAGTCGGAGCACGACGAGGGTGAGCTGGCGTTTCGGCGCGTGATGACATCGGCCGCCAAATTCTGGGTCTGCAAGCGCGGCCCGCAGCTCGCCGCCGAAGCGATGGAAGTGCTCGGTGGGAACGGCTACGTCGAGGAGGCGATGCTCGGGCGCATCTATCGGGAAATGCCGGTCAATTCGATTTGGGAGGGTTCCGGCAACATCATGTGTCTCGACGTGCTGCGCGCGTTCTCCAAGTCGGCCCACACGGCGGCCGCGGTTCTAGCCGAGTTGGAACTCGCGCGCGGACTCGATGCTCGCTATGACGCGGCGCTGGCCGCACTCGCCGGCCGATTGACGAGCGGCGAGTTGCAGGAAGCCGATGCGCGGACCCTGGTTCGCGATTTGGTACTGGTAATGCAGGCTTGCCTGCTGCTGCGCTCATCCCGCGCCGACGCGGCCGAGACATTCTGCGAAAGCAGATTCACTCGATGTTGGGGCGCGGTGTTCGGCGATGCTCCCGCCGGGAGCAGAACCCGGGAAATTCTCGACGCGGCCTGGAGCGAGTGCCCCGATCAGTGACCGCTCACCGAGCGAATCCGTTCCGGAGTCTGCATCGCCCACCACTTCTCGACGCTGGCGCCTAAGCCTGCGAGATCGAGTCCGGCCGCGGCGAGGCAGCTGGCGCGCGAACCGTGCTCGACGAATCGGTCCGGTATGCCGAGGTGCAGGACCGGCAGCAGCAACCCGTTCGCGGCAAGCACCTCGCTTACCCCAGCGCCGGCGCCGCCAATGATGGCGTTCTCCTCGATGGTCACGATGGCGCGATGTCGTGCGCCGAGTGCGATTACGAGCGCCTCATCAAGCGGCTTGACGAAGCGCATGTTGACGAGCGTCGCGTTCAAGCGCTCCGCGATTTTCTCCGCCGGTTCGACAAGCGCTCCGAACGCGAGTATCGCGAGGCCGCTGCGCCCTTCGCGCCGTAGCTGCGCGCGTCCGACGGGAAGCGCCGTCATCTGCGCGGTTATGGGCGTGCCTGGCCCCGTGCCGCGCGGATAGCGCACCACCGACGGTGATGACAGGGTGCTCCCGGTGTAGAGCATCTGGCGGCATTCGTTCTCGTCGGCCGGCGCCATGATCACCATGTTGGGAATACAGCGCAGAAAGGTCAGGTCGTAGCTGCCCTGGTGAGTCGCGCCGTCGCTGCCGACGAGACCGGCCCGGTCCACGGCGAATATCACCGGCAGATTCTGCAGAGCGACATCGTGAATGAGCTGATCGTACGCGCGCTGCAGGAAAGTCGAATAGATCGCCACCACGGGCTTGAATCCCTCGGCTGCCAGTCCGGCAGCGAAGGTAACGGCGTGTTGCTCGGCGATCGCGACGTCGAAATAGCGGCCGGGGAACCGCTTCGAGAACTCCACAAGGCCGGACCCTTCGCGCATCGCCGGCGTGATGCCGACGATGCTGGGGTCGCGCTCAGCCATGTCGCACAGCCATTTGCCGAAAATCTGCGAATAGGATGGGCCGGTGGCCGCTTCCTTGAAGATCATGCCGCTCGCCGGATCGAAAGGTCCCGGTCCGTGCCACTTGATCGGATCGGCCTCGGCGGGGGCGTAACCCTTCCCTTTGCGGGTAACCACGTGCAGGAACTGCGGTCCGCGCAATTTTTTCAGGTTGCCGAGCGTTGCGACGAGCGCCTTGACGTCGTGACCGTCCATCGGTCCGATGTAATTGAAGCCCATCTCCTCGAACAGCGTGCCCGGCAAGACCATGCCTTTCAAATGCTCTTCCGAGCGGCGAGCGAGCTCCCACACCGTGGGCATCTGGCGCAACACCTTCTTGCCTCCCTCGCGTAGATGCGCGTACATGCGTCCCGACAACGCGCGGGCGAAGTAATTGGAGAGCGCGCCGACGTTCTCGGATATCGACATGTCATTGTCGTTCAGCACGATCAGCAGGTCCGCCGGCAGCGAGCCCGCATGGTTGAGCGCCTCGAATGCGATGCCCGCCGTCAAGGCCCCATCGCCGATGACCGCCACTACGCGCCGCTCCTCGCCGCGCTGCGCGGCCGCGACGGCCATACCCAGTGCGGCACTGATCGAGGTGCTGGAGTGGCCGACGCCGAAAGTGTCGTACGGGCTTTCGGCGCGCGTCGGAAACGGCGCGAGGCCGCCGTCCTGCTTGATGGTGTGCAGTAGATCGCGCCTTCCGGTCAGCACTTTGTGGGGATACGCCTGGTGACCGACGTCCCAGACGAGCCGGTCCTCTGGAGTGTTGAACACATAGTGCAGGGCGATCGTCAGCTCGACCGTGCCGAGGCCGGCCGCAAAATGGCCGCCGCGGGTGCTGACGCTTTGGATCAGAAATTGCCGCAACTCCGCGGCCAATTCCGCCAGCTTTGCCACCGGCAAGCGACGCAGGTCCGCCGGCGTCTCAATGGACTCGAGCAGAGGGTACTTATCGGGCGCAGCGCTCATCCGATGCAGTTTATACTGTCGTACGACCGGACAGGCAACGACCGTGGCCAGTGTTGCAATTCTGATACGCGGTTGCGGGGGCCGCCTAGCGCCGTTATAGTCGCGCCCCGGCCGACCCGCCGGCCACGCCTCGGCTTCTCCGATCAGGGTGCGGTCCCACCGACTTTCCGAGATACTGTTCGCATGGACTCCGGCATTTCCGATGAAGCTTATCAAGAGCAGATTCTCCCGCACGTCTCGCGCACCTTTGCGCTGACGATTCCGCAGTTGCCGCCGGCGCTGCGCATCGCGGTGACCAACGCCTACTTGCTGTGCCGAATCGCGGATACGATCGAGGACGAACCCTCGCTGCCCCCCGCCGCAACCCACGCATTCCTGGAGCGGTTCGTCGCGGTGGTGGCGGGACGCGGGGACCCGGGGCTGCTGGCCAAGGATCTTGAGCTGCTGCTGTCGGCTTGGACGTTGCCGACGGAACGCGATCTGGTGAGCAATGTGCAGCGCGTCGTCAATGTGACCGCTGCCCTAAGCGAGCCTAAACAGGCGGCAATTCAGCGCTGCGTCGAACTCATGTGCTTCGGCATGCCTCTTTTCCAATCGACGGCCAGCCTTCGCGGCCTGTCCCGTTCGATAGACCTCGATGATTACTGCTACTACGTTGCCGGCGTCGTCGGCGACATGCTCACGGACTTGTTCTGCGACTATTCGGCGGCGATCGCGCAACATCGCAACGAGCTGCAGGAACTGGCCGTGTCGTTCGCGCAGGGCCTGCAAATGACGAACATTCTCAAGGACGTTTGGGAGGACCGCAGCCGCGGCGCGTGCTGGTTGCCGCAGGAGGTGTTCACCCGCCATGGCCTCGATCTGGCAAAGCTATCCCCCGAACCCCACGACGCGCGCTTTGCGGCCGGCATGCGCGAATTGCTGGGCACGGCGCACGCTCACCTGCGCAATGCGCTTCAATATGCGCTATTGATGCCCGCCAAAGAGGTCGGCATTCGCCGCTTCTGCCTGTGGGCGATCGGTCTGGCCGTGCTTACTTTGCGTAAAATTGAACAAAATCCAAGGTTTACGGCCGGCGCGCAGGTGAAGATCACGCGCTCCGCGGTGGCCATGACACGAACATTGGTGGATCTTGCCGTGCGCAACGATTGGTTGCTCGGGCGGCTATTCGCGCTCGCCGCGCGCGGGCTGCCGCTCGCAAGTCTGGGTGAAGTGCGCCGGCCGCAGCCGCCACACCGGGTGGTGGTCGAGGAGGAGCCGGAACACGGCCGCCGTGCTTACGGGAGCCCAGCGACATGAGCCGTATTGCCCCGAAGCCTACGGCCCCCCCTGCCCCAGGCGTGACCGCGCGCGCGGATATCGTCTCCCATACGCTGACCAAGACGGCCGTCTCTTCGTTGCTGGACCGTGCGGTCGCCGCCGCGCGCGACGCGCTGATCGAGCGTCAAAGCGCCGAGGGGTATTGGTTATTCGAGCTCGAGGCGGACAGTACGATTTCCGCGGAGTACATCATGATGATGCACTTCTTGGATGAAATCGACGCGCCGCTCGAGAAGAAGATTTGCCACTATCTGCGCGCCCACCAGTCGGAACACGGCGGCTGGAGCTTGTATCACGGCGGCGATTTCAATATGAGCTGTACGATCAAGGCCTATTACGCATTGAAGCTCGCGGGCGATGACCCGCAAGCGCCGCACATGGCGCGTGCGCGCGCCGCCATACTGCAGCGCGGCGGCGCCGCGAGGGCCAATGTGTTCACGCGCATCGCGCTCGCGCTGTTCGGTCAGCTCCCCTGGCGCGGCGTACCGTACATCCCCGTCGAGATCATGCTGCTGCCTCGGTGGTTTCCCTTCCATCTCGACAAAGTGTCCTATTGGTCGCGCACGGTGATGGTGCCGCTGTTTATTTTGTGCACGCGCAAGCCGGTCGCTAAGAATCCTCGAAACATACACATTCGAGAATTGTTCACGACTGCCCCGGATGAGGAGCGGCACTATTTCCGCGATGCCCTCCAAAAGGGCGGCCTGCTGGCGCGGTTGTTTCTGTTGGCCGATCGCCTCGGCCGCTTGATAGATCCGCTGATCCCCGCGAGCATGCGCGAGCGCGCCACCCGCCGGGCAGAGGCCTGGATGCTCGAGCGGCTGAACGGCGAGGACGGACTGGGTGCGATTTTCCCCGCCATGGTCAATGCCCTGGAGGCGATGACGATTCTTGGCTATGCCGAGGACGACCCCCGGCGCCTCGCCGCCAAGCGGGCATTGCAGAAGCTGCTGGTGGTCGGCGCCTCGAGCGCCTATTGCCAGCCCTGTGTCTCACCGGTATGGGATACCGCGCTGGCGATTCTCGCCTTGCAGGAAGCTGGAGGCGAGATGTCGCCCGCCGCCTCGACTCGGGCGCTGGATTGGCTGCAAACCGTGCAGATTCTCGAGGAACCCGGCGACTGGCGAGTCGATCGTCCCGCATTGGCAGGCGGGGGCTGGGCGTTCCAGTTCGCGAACAGCCACTACCCGGATCTCGATGACACCGCCGTGGTCGCGTGGGCCATGCACCAGGCGGGCAATGCCGGCGATTACGCGCAGAGCTTGCGCCGGGCATTGGATTGGTTGGTCGGAATGCAAAGCAGCGACGGCGGGTTCGCCGCATTCGACGCCGACAACACTTATTTTTCTCTCAACAAGATTCCATTCGCCGATCATGGCGCGCTATTGGATCCTCCGACCAGCGACGTGACGGCGCGCGTCGTGACCGTGCTGGCTCGAGTCGGCCGCCCGCAGGACAAGTCCGCGCTGAGGCGGGCGATCGCGTATTTGCGCCGTGAACAGGAATCCGATGGCTCATGGTTCGGCCGATGGGGCACCAACTACCTCTACGGCACCTGGTCGGCGCTGACCGCGCTGGCTCAGGCGGGCGTGAACAAGGAGGACGGCGCCGTACAAAAGGCCGTCGAGTGGCTGTCAAGCCGGCAGAACGCCGATGGCGGTTGGGGCGAAGGCAACGGCAGTTATGCTCGAGGCGCGCTGCGGAGCGAAAAATTCGCGAGCACTCCGTATCAGACAGCGTGGGCAGTCCTGGCGTTGCTCGCGGCGGGAGAGGCGGCCTCGGCCGTGGTGCGACGCGGCGTCGATCATCTTCTTCATACGCAACAGGCGGACGGATTGTGGAGCGATCCGAACTTCACTGCGCCGGGATTTCCTCGAGTGTTTTACTTGAAGTATCACGGCTACAGCGGCTATTTCCCGATGTGGGCCCTGGCGGCCTTCCGCACGCTGACTCGCCACGGAACCATTCATTGAATGCGACCGGCGTCGTCGCGGCGCTCACGGCGGAGGCGCGCACCCTGGACTCTGCGATACGACGCCGCGACCGGCTGACGAGGATCGAGGACGGGACTCTCGTGGCGGTGAGCGGCATCGGATGCGCGGCGGCCGCGCTGGCGGCGCGCGCACTGGTCGATGCCGGCGCCGCTTCACTGGTGAGCTGGGGCATGGCGGGCGCCCTCGATCCAAGCTTGCGTGCGGGGGCCATCTGCTTGCCCGATGAGGTTATTTCCGGGGACGGCGAGAGTTTCGTCACCGCGCATCATTGGCGAGAATGCTTAAGCGCGGCGGTCGGCGCGCAGCGGCCGGTGGTCGGCGGCAGGCTGCTCACCAGCACGCATGCCATCGACACGGTCGCCGGCAAGGCATGCGCTTTTCGGGATACCGGTGCAGCTGCCGTCGACATGGAGAGCCTGGCAGTTGCGCAGATTGCAGCTACCCACGCTTTGCCGTTCATTGCCGTGCGAGTGATCGTCGACAGCGCCGCCGATGTGTTGCCTGAGTCGGTCGTGGCGGCGAGCCGCGCCGGTCAGGTGCAGTTCGGGCGCCTCATCGCGGGGCTGGTCCGGTCGCCGGTCGACATTGCGGCGCTCATCCGGCTCGCGCAGCGGCATCGATCCGCGACCCGCTCCCTGGCGGCCGTCGCCCGCAGCGGCGCGCTTTCGTCGGGCGCCCTCGCTGAAGCCCACGGCTCGCGAATCGCATGAGAGCGCTGGTCACGGGGGCGACCGGGTTCGTCGGCGCAGCGGTTGCAAGGGCGCTGCTGAGCGCCGGTTGGCAGGTTCGAGTGCTGGTTCGCAGCACCTCGGATCGAAGCAATCTGCAGCGCTTGCCGGTGCAGATCGCAGTTGGCGATCTTCAGGTGGCCGCCTCGCTCGAACCGGCGTTGGCCGAGTGCGGCGCGCTATTCCACGTGGCGGCAGACTATCGGTTGGGGGCGCCGGACCCCGCGCAGCTGTATCGGACCAACGTGGAGGGAACCCGCAATCTCTTGACTGCCGCGCGCCATGCAGGAGTCGGGAAAATCGTTTACACGAGCAGCGTCGCCACGATCGGCATACCGCCGGATGGCTCGCCGGGCGAGGAGAATACCCCGGCCGCATTGTCCAGCATGATCGGCCATTACAAACGCTCGAAGTACCTGGCGGAGCAGATGGTGCTCGAATTCACGCAGCAGGGACTGCCGGTAGTCATCGTGAATCCGTCGACGCCGGTCGGTCCCGGCGACGTGAAACCCACTCCGACCGGCCGGTTGGTGCTCGACGCCGCATCCGGCCGTATGCCGGCCTATGTCGATACGGGGCTCAACATCGTGCATGTCGATGATGTCGCCGCGGGGCATTTGCTGGCGTATCGGCACGGTCGAGTGGGCGAGCGCTATATTCTGGGCGGAGAGGACATGAGCTTGCGGCAGATTCTCGCGCTCATCGCGCGCATCGTCGGACGTACGCCGCCGCGCGTGCGCCTGCCGTATGCTGCGGTGCTGCCCATTGCCTACCTGGCGGAGGTCTATGCCAAGGTCTCGGGCCACAGCGGACGAGTGACTCTGGAAGGCGTGCGCATGTCGCGCAAGCGCATGTTCTTCTCGAGCGCCAAAGCGGCACGCGAGCTGGGTTACCGCTGGCGGCCGCCGACCGAGGCGTTCGACGATGCCGTCAAGTGGTTTCGCGAGCGAGGTTTGCTCGCCTGAGGCTGCGCGCCTGTGCTGGCGCGGTTATTTAAGATGCAGCTATCATCGCATTCACGATAACCAGCCGAGCGCAGCAAGAGATATTGCGGCGAACTCCGATACGCTGATCCTGGTCGATGAGGCGGACCGGAACGTCGGCTACCTGAGCAAGATGCAATGCCACCAGGGCCGGGGCGTCCTGCACCGGGCTTTTTCGCTGCTGATTTTCAATGGCAGCGGCTCTGGCCGCTGTACTGGTCAAACAGCTGCTGCAGCCATCCACGGCGCGCGGAGAGTATGGAGGCCGCAATTAAGCGTCGCCTTTATGAAGAACTAGCGATAAGCTGTCCGCTTAAGGTCCTATTCAAGTTCCACTATCAGGCGCAATTCGACGCGACGGGCGCGGAGAACGAGCTTTGTGGAGATTCTCGCCTGGCGCTGGATCAGCCCCGCGGGGTTGCAGCGGGAATTGTCGGCGCGAGGAACTTTACTCCGCGGTTCGAGATCGAATGGACTCGTATAGGGCGGGATCACCGCGCAGCAGTGCTTGCGCTGCAATCGGATTTGGGCCTGGGTAGTCCGGCGCCCGTGAGGTAAGACGTGGGTATACCGCTTATTCAAATGTACAAGGTTGCGCGATATCTCGCGGGGCGAAAGCTTCGCGGCGACAAGCGCTACCCTCTGGTGCTCATGCTGGAACCGCTGTTCCAATGCAATCTGGCCTGCGCCGGGTGCGGTAAGATCGACTATCCGAAGGAGATTCTGCAGAAAAGAGTGAGCGTGGAGGATGCATTGCGGGCGGTCGACGAATGCGGCGCGCCCATCGTGTCGATTCCGGGCGGTGAGCCGCTCATTCACAAGGAAATGCCGCAGATCGTCGCCGGCATCGTCGCGCGCAAGAAATTCGTTTATCTGTGCACCAACGCGCTGCTGCTGTCGAAGCATATCGACGAGTACAAGCCCTCTCCTTATCTGACTTTCTCGATTCACTTGGACGGCAATCAACGTCGTCACGACGAATCCGTGTGTCAAGAGGGAGTCTTCGACAAGGCGGTTGCGGCAATTCAGCTGGCGCGGGACAAGGGTTTTCGCGTCACCATCAATTGCACGCTGTTCAGCGGCGAGGATCCGGACGACGTGGCTGAATTTTTCGACACGGCGATGCAGCTCGGCATCGAGGGAATCACGGTGTCGCCGGGATACAGCTACCATCACGCGCCGAAGCAGGATGTGTTCTTAGGACGCAGCGCAAGCAAGCAATTGTTCCGCGACATCTTCAGCCGCCGCCGCAACCGCGCCTCCGGCACCCCGTGGTCGTTCAATCATTCCGGACTGTTCCTGGATTTTCTCGCCGGTAATCAGACCTATCAGTGCACGCCGTGGAGTAATCCGACCTACAACATTTTCGGTTGGCAGAAGCCCTGTTACTTGCTCTCGGACGAAGGCTACGCATCCAGCTACCGCGCGCTCATCGATGAGACGGATTGGGATCAGTACGGCGTCGGGCGCAATCCCCGCTGCGATAACTGCATGGCGCACTGCGGGTTCGAGGGAACTGCGGTAAATGATGCATTCAGCCACCCTCTCAAGGCCATGAAAGCCGCGCTGCTGGGACCGCGGGTCGCGGGACCGATGGCGCCCGAGTTGCCCTTCGACTACGCAGACGCTGCGCGGTACGCCACGGTCGCCGCCGTAGCCGTAGCCGACGTGGGGCGAGTTAGGCGGGGCTCCGACGGGCAGCGCGCTGCGGAGCAGCGCTGATCACCGGCGTCCCGGTGCAGGCCCGGCCTGTAACTCCCGACCCTTTCGGCGCGCAGCTCGAATCCTGGCGCGCGCGCATGGAACTCGCTCTGGCGGCGCGGCTTCCGCAGGCCCATCTGGCGCCGACGCGGTTGCACGAGGCAATGCGCTATAGCGTGCTGGGCGGCGGCAAACGAGTGCGGCCGGCATTGCTGTTCGCCACCGCGCGCACCTTGGGATTGACGGAGGACGAGGTCGAAGCGGCGGCCTGCGCAATCGAGCTGGTGCATGTCTACTCTCTCGTGCACGACGATCTGCCCTCAATGGATGACGATGATCTGCGGCGCGGCCGGCCCACCTGCCACAAGGCCTATGACGAGGCCACCGCATTGCTGGTGGGGGATGCCTTGCAGCCGCTGGCTTTTCAATTGCTCGCCCGCGATCCGGCGCTCCGCGCCGCCTCTGCGACTCGCTTGCGCCTGATCAACTTGCTGTCCGAGGCGATCGGCACGTTCGGAATGACCGGCGGACAGGCGATCGATATCGTCAGTCAGGGCATGCAGCTCGATATCGCGCAGGTCGAGGACATGCACGCCCGTAAGACCGGCGCGGTCATTCGCGCTAGCGTGCTGATGGCCGCTGAATGCGTGCCTGGGCTGGAAGCGCGGCGCTACGCGGGGCTCGAACGGTTCGCGACCGCGATCGGCCTGGCATTTCAGATTCAGGATGACCTGCTCGACGTGATCGGAGATCCTTCGGCCTTGGGCAAGGCGACCGGAGCGGATCGCGAGCGCGCAAAATCCACGCATCCGACCGTCATCGGCATTGCGGCCTCGCAGGAGCGAGTCCGCCTACTGCACGGTCAAGCATTGGAGGCATTGGTGCCGTTCGGCAATCACGCGGCGCCGCTTCGCTCCTTGGCTGACTGGTTGTTGTCGCGGCACTACTGATGGATGCTGCGAAGCAGCAATTCCCTTGACACCCGTGCGGCTGGTTCCTACAATCGCCGGCCTTTGTCTTCCGGGCACAGGCGCCGGGCGCGAGTGCCCGTTAACTTAGGAAATGCTTCACTTCGGGCCACTCTTCGGCGTGGCTCTCAAAGGTATTTATGGCGACGACGACGCAACTGATCCGCACCGGCAGAAACGAGCCCGCTTGGAAGTCCAAGGTACCGGCATTGGCATCGTCGCCGCAGAAGCGCGGCGTGTGCACGCGTGTGTACACCACGACGCCGAAAAAGCCGAACTCGGCACTTCGCAAGGTGTGCCGCGTGCGCTTGACCAACGGCTATGAAGTGTCGAGCTATATCGGCGGCGAAGGCCACAATTTACAAGAGCACTCGGTGGTGTTGATTCGCGGCGGCCGTGTCAAGGATCTGCCCGGTGTGCGTTACCACACGGTACGCGGCGCGCTCGATTGCGCCGGCGTCAGCGATCGTCGGCAGGGCCGTTCCAAGTACGGCGCCAAACGTCCCAAGAAATAGCCAAAGATAAAGGCAAGAAGGTTTTCATGTCCCGCAGAGCAGCAGCCCCCCATCGCACCATCCTTCCGGATCCGAAATTCGGCAACGATATGTTGGCCAAGTTCATCAACATGGTGATGGAGCGCGGCAAGAAATCGGCCGCCGAGAAGATCGTATACGGCGCCATCGACCGCATCGGCGACAAGAGCGGCCGCGCGGGCGGCGATGCGATCGCGGTTTTGCAGCAGGCGTTGGACAACGTGAAGCCGGTCGTGGAAGTGAAGTCGCGCCGCGTCGGCGGCGCCACCTATCAGGTGCCCGTCGAAGTGCGCGCCAACCGTCGCCAAACGCTGGCGATGCGCTGGGTCATCGAGGCCGCCACGGCCCGCAGCGAGAAGTCAATGGCGCACCGCCTGGCCGCCGAACTGATGGAGGCCGCCGAAAATCGCGGCGCCGCGGTTCGCAAGCGCGAAGACACTCACCGCATGGCTGAGGCCAACAAGGCCTTCGCGCACTATCGTTGGTAGCGGCGCGGCTGGTAATTCGCCGGTCAGGTCTTGTATAGCGATTGCCCAGGACGGCTAATTGGCCACCAACGGGCGGCATTGATTTGACGCTCGCGCGGCGCGAGCGCTACAGGTCGGGGTCGCTTCGACCCCGTTAACAGTTGCGCGAAGCG
>PKXS01000035.1 GCA_003132425.1 Gammaproteobacteria bacterium
TACGACCAATTGATTAAGAGAAGCCTTCTCTAATACTACTTTTCCATCGATAAAACAGTCACTTACGGTCCGCAGACTGTGCCACAATTTCACGAGTTACCCTTCGGTAAGGCTCTGAATTCATTGATACCGGTAATGTTCGATCGCACAGGGAAGTCGCCAAGTTGATTAACCTAAGCCGATAGGTTAATCTATCCCATGAGCCGTGTGTTCATTTCCGAAGGAACGGGAGCTGGGATCTACGTCTTCTCGGACGACTATTGTCCGGCGCACGTTCATGCTCGCCACCGTGGCGAAGGTTGGATCGCGCGCGTGAGATTCTCCTACCTCAGCAATGCGGTGGAGCTCATTAGCATCGTCCCGGTCAAGAACGTTCCTCTACAACGCGTAGTGAACCACCTTTGAGCGATGTTCAAGTGCGGCTTCCGGACTGTCGGCGCCGCTGGTGGATGACGCGGCGAACGACTTGTTTGGCGAACCAGTGGGCCATTGTGCGCGGCCCGGGAAGGATCGAGCTTCTCTCGAAACCCTCGCCGAGTGCGAGGCAGATTGCTGAGGCCGAGTACGATCCGGCGAATGAGTAGGTTCACGTGATCTTTCAGGACGGCACAACAGAACAGGTGAAATTATGACGACGAACATTCAACGAGTTAGTGATGCCGAGTACGCCGCAGCGCTTGCCGCCGGCCGAATCGAGGCAGAGATCGAAATTCGGGCGCAAGCTGTTCGCTACGTCCCCGAGCGGGATGCCATCGAGATCGTCACGAATCACAATGCTGGCTTCTTGATTCCACGACAGTGGATCGGTGCACTGCAGGACGTGCCCACCAAAGAGTTGAGCAAGCTCGAAGTGTGGCCCGATGGATCTGCGATTGAACTCGACGACCGAGACATTCACATCAGCGTGCATGGGCTACTGACGGCAATCCTGCCGGCGATGTTGCCCTCCCGATCCGTTGCAGCGATCTTTGCGAGTCGCGGCGGCCAGGCGACTTCACGCGCGAAGCGCAAAAGCTCGCGAGCCAACGGTCGTAAAGGTGGTCGACCCCGAAAGAGTTCATCGACTGAGGTGGTCTGATTTCAGTACTGGTTTGACGCGGCAATAGGCACCGATCGCTCCACTGATCCCGTTCTGACTTTGCGCCATCTATTCGCGTCACGTGAGATGCGGCGGCTCACCAACCTCGGGTTGAGGATCCTCCTCTAGACCCTTGATCGAGGCGAACGGCTCTGGTGCATCGCGGGACAATCGGTAAAATGCGCGGTCTGTTTTCCGAGGTGTTGAATGACGAAGCCGATCGCCCGTGATCCAATCTACCGCAGACGCGCCTTCGACGCGGACATTATCGAGTTGTGCGTACGTTGGTACATCACGTATCGCCTGTCGTATCGGGATCTGGTCGAGATGATGGCCGAGCGCGGCATCAAGGTCGCCCATTCGACGATCCTTCGATGGGTGACGCGCTACGTGCCGGAGTTTGAGAAGCGGTGGAACCGATTCTCCAAGGCCGTTGGTACCTCGTGGCGCGTCGATGAAACCCACGTCTCGATCAAAGCGAAATGGCACTCCCTGTACCGGGCAGTCGACAAACATGGTAAGACCGTCGACTTCCTGTTGCGCCGAGACCGCGGAATCGCGGCTGCGCAAGCGTTCTTTCGCAAGGCACTCGCGACCACCCCTCCACGCGTGCCGCGCAAAGTGACCCTTGATGGACACGTTCCAAGTCCTCGCGCGCTGTGGCTGCTGCGACGTGAGCATCCGTGCTGGAGGAACGTCAAAGTGCGGACAAATAAATATCTCAACAACTTGATTGAGCAAATTCATCGGGCGATCAAGCGACGCTGTGTGTCGATGGCTGGCTTCAAGTCGTTCAAGAACGCGGCCATCACGATCGCGGGAATCGAGCTGGCCCACCGCATTCGCAAAAGACAGTTCTCGTTCGGTCGTGAACGTCGGCGACGTGATTGGTGCCGTAAAACCGCGTGGGCGTTCGCACTCGCATAAAGATGAGATCGAAACGCAAAATAGCTTCATCATGGATGAATTATCCCGCGATGCACCAGAACCACGCCGCGGTACGCGATGCGACCCATGTTCTCGATGGGCTCCTTTATCAAGATATGACAGGGCGACTACGGGTACGCAGAGTAGGTGCGCAATACGGCAGCGTAACCGACACCTACCCGATTGCCGCGGCCTTGGCACGACTGGGGCGCTGCGCCGGCCATGCGAAGCGCAGTCGGCGACGCGCTTGAGCGCAGTCACGCAGATAGAGGTTCATCAGAGTTTGGTACGGAATGGCCGTTTCCTTTGACAGAGTTCGGAAATACGCGACCGTGTCGGTGTCTAGCCGAATAGTCAGCTGCTGCTTGAGACGCTTCGCGTACGGATTGCGCTTTCCTTGCGAGAAATCGTAGTGTTTCTTCATTGAATTGCCCTTAAGTTATCCGCCGGCGACGCGTATAGGTTTGTTGCTCTTGGCGATCCGCTTTGCGCGCGCTGATCAGCCGAATGACATCCTCCGGCTCCCGATGCCCGTGGACCACCACCAGTAGGCGCCACTCGGCACTGAGCCCAAGCAAAATGAATCGGTCTTCCGATTCCGAGTGCTCCGGATCCGCGATCAAAATCGCATCTTCGTCCAGAAACACCGACCATGCCTCCGCGAACGAGACTCCGTGCTTGCGCTGATTCGCAGCCGCCTTGCGAGGATCCCATTCGACGCGAAGTCCCTTCACGACGCTATTATAACTACATTGTAGCTACGTGACAATTGAGTGCTATCATTTGCTTAAAGCAGCCACCAAAAAAATTGGGTTCTGTCGCGATAGGTATGCCCTTGGTATGCTGCGCGCCGGTTTAGGCGACAGGTGGAGTCGATGATCGCGGCATTGAGCAAGGTTATTAAGCGACTGCACTACCCTCTGGGCGTGATGCTCACCTGCGTGCGCTGGTACGTGGCATACCCGCTGAGCCTGCGCGACCTTGAAGAGATGATGGCGGAGCGAGGCGTTTCGGTGGACCACGCCACGGTGCATCGATGGGCCAGCAAAATTGTGCCGGTGCTAGCCGCAGTGCTTCGCCGACGTAAACGCCCGGTGAGCAAGAGCTGGCGAATGGACGAGACGTACATTAAGGTCCACGGTCAATGGAAGTATCTGTACCGCACGGTGGATCACGAAGGCGACACGATCGACTTCCTCCTTGGAGCCAAGCGCGATTGCGCTGCGGCGCAGCGTTTCCGGGAGCACGCCATAGCATTGCACGGTGAGCCGGACAAGATCACTATCGACAAGAGCGGTGCCAACACGGCAGCGATCGAGAGCTACAACGCCAAGCATCACAGCGACATCGAACTGCGCCGGTGCAAGTATCTGAACAATATCGTCGAGCAAGATCATCGCGCAATCAAACGAATCGTACGGCCGATACTCGGGTTCAAAATGTTCCGCTGTGCGCGCATCCTTATTGCCGGTATCGAGACGATGCACATGATCCGCAAGGGCCAGCTCGATTGCCATGACGGAGAAGTTTTATGCGACGCCGATCAGTTTAATTCCCTGGCCTTCTGATCGCATTCATTATCGCGCTTTCACTGATACTCAACCCCTTATTGCGACAGAACCATCGGGGGGGTATGGGCTTAGGCGCAATGCGGCGCGTCGACGAGTTGATCACCAGTCGGCTCGATTCCGGGGATGTGCGAGCGCCCAGCCTAGGTGACTTAGCGGCGGCAGCAGGGATGAGCGTCAGTCACTTCATTCGTGCCTTCAGGCAGTCGACCGGCGCGACTCCGCACCAACATGTTTTGACGCGCCGAATTGAACGAGCCATGGGACTGTTGGCGCAACCGGATCACTCGGTTGCCGAGGTCGCGAACAGTACTGGGTACGCCTCGCCGTCGCATTTTGTCGCCTCATTCCGGCAGCGATTGGGTGTGACGCCCGGCACCTACAGGGAAGCCGTCCTGAATTAGCCGTATACGAAGAATTGTCTCTAGTCCAAGGCGCGAAGATGTGCGCGCTTCGGACCCGAATCGCGGCGCGAGAGCGGCAGTCAAAAAAAGGTAATTTTTCGATACCGGCTCGCCCCGTTTCCACCACAAGATGAGGTGCTAATGGAGTGCAGTCTCCGCAATTAGTGAGCTAAATTGTTAGAATCGATACTCTCGGCGAAAAGGGCACGCGCACCCCGTGCCGCCGGTGGACTTTTCCGACTTTGCATCGCAAAGTAAACGCATGCGCCAATTCATGCGAATAACACCTGACAGGCCACTGTGTTCAGCGTAAGACCCCGGTATGCGGCTTCAGACCCTGAGCGCACCTTCAACTCCGGATCTTGATCGTACTTAAATCCCAGAAACGGTATGTCCAAAGATTCCTCGATTAAGCATGTCAGCGATACGGCGCTGTGGGTCGCGCATTACAGGGCGAATGAGGCGAGGCGAGCGGATGCGATCTTTCACGATCCGCTGGCTACTCTCCTCTCTGGCGAGCGCGGTCGCCAAATCGCGCGCTCATTTCCACGTTCGGGTACGGTAGCTTGGGGCACGGTGGTCCGTACGTCTGCCATCGACCACCTGATAGACGAAGCGCTTGAGTTGGGCGTGGACACCGTTCTCAATCTAGGAGCGGGCTTGGATACGCGCCCGTACCGGATGCGTCTTCCGGCGCATCTCCGTTGGATCGAGATCGATTTTCCAAGCATCATCGAATTGAAGCGCTCGAAGCTGTCGCAGCACACGCCGGTGTGCATTCTCGAGCGTGTCGGGATGGATCTCTTGAATCGCTCATCCCGCAGCGCGATCTTCGCCCAATACGGCTCGCGATCCAACCGCACGCTGCTGATCACCGAGGGTGTTATTCCGTTCATTTCGGCGCCCGATGTCGCGATTCTCGCCAGAGAGCTGGCCGCGGTCAGCTCATTTCGCTACTGGATTAGCGATTTCGCCAACCTGACCAGCAAACGCAAGATGCCGAAGGGTTGGGAAGGAAAATTGAAGGCGGCGCCGTATTTGTTCGAAGCGGACGACTGGATGGCGTTCTTCAAGCAAACTGGTTGGCACCCCCGCAAGGTGATCACGACCCGCGAGGAGTCCGAACGGATCAACAGACCGTATCCGCTCAATTTCCCGGTAGGCCTCATCATGCGTGCGCTCCCGCGGGAGGTCAGGCGGCGAATTCTCGGCCTGAGCGGGGCGGTGTTGATGCACGCGGGCGAAGGACAAAACCGGGGAGATCTTTGAGAGTCCGTGGCTCAAGCGTTGATCCGTTTCGACGGGTGTCGGGATTCGCGCGGACGCAGTGGCAAATAGACTGCTCACAGCACGAGCCATCGACAGTATCGGCACGGTGATCATTTGCCCGTTGATCTTTCTAGGTTGAATTGGGGGGTCGCATGCCTTGCGTGTTGAAACTGGCGGTCCCTCTGCGGCGATGCACAATTCGTGGACCTAACCCACTGATGCGACAAGACGGTCGGCGTAGCGCTCAACGGCGCGTTGCAGTCGCTGCGTGTTCCAGGCCATCACGCAGTTGGTGAACAGTGTCAAAGCGCCGGACGTAGCGATCAGCTCCTCGGTGCACCGGCCGCGCTTCGCGGGTAACGGTTGCGTACAAATTTGGCGCTGCAAGACTTGGATGGATTCCCCGCGTTCGAGCACACGGTACAGGGGTCTGCGAAAGTCCGGCAGTGTGGAGTAATCGCATAGGTACACCGTACGCAAAAGTTGGCCCAGCGCATGGCCGGCCCGATAGATACGATCACCGCGCGCAGCACTGCCGAAGCGTTCCAGCACGTCCGTCGCTGAGCGCCATCCCTCATCGATCGTGGCGGCTACACGTAGCAAGTCATCCCAACCCTCTCGGATCGGCTCGAGGTACCAGGTACCAAGCTGTATGCAAGGGTTTGATTGAGACACAATCGAGGACGCGATCACCTTCGCTACCTTTTCTCTCCTCGCCACACAACAGATCAACGCTATACTTTGCAAAGAAAAGTGCAATTACAAGCGGTGGAGTAATTACCGAATGCTGTCTCTGTTGAGCGCGAACACGCGACGTCTACGGCGTCGCATTCAGTACGCCCAGGTACTCAAAGGCACAAGTTTTCTTGCGACGGCGACTTTCTGCGCTGCGATCAGTCTTTTGCCCATTGGGGCCCGAGCCGATGAGTCATTCAGCGTAAAAAGTACGCTAGAAGATACAAAACTCTATTTCACCGCACCGTTGCGGTGGGATGAGGAGGATTGGATTGCGTTTGGTGGTGCTCTGGTCGCTATCGGTGCCGCGCATCAATTTGACGAGCAGGTTCGTGACCATTTCGCAACCGGGTCGAAAGCCGTCTTAAATGGCGGTCAAGATAAAAATAGCCTGCGCGATGCGGCACCAACGGTTGCGCTCATTGCCGGCACCGGGCTTTATGCGGCCTTCATCCGCGATTCGGATGGTTATCGGGAAACATGGGCTTTGGTTGAAGCTGGGGTTCTCAGTGGTACAACTGCTGAAGTGCTAGGGTTAGCTGCGGGTCGCGAGCGTCCTGACGCAACCACCTCGCCGAATCAGTGGCGTCAGGGCGGCGATTCATTCCCTTCGCTCCATGTGAGCACCGCATTTGCTATAGGAACCGTCTTTGCAGAGTCAGGCAATGATGAGTATCGATGGATTCGTCGTATCATCGGCTATGGCGTGGCAGGGGCGACGGGTTACGTGCGAATAAATGAAAACGTGCATTGGCTGTCCGACACCGTCGCTGGGGCAGCGCTCGGAATTGCGACCGCGCGTTTTGTGCTGAATCGTCAAAATGCGGAGACTCGCGCATCGGTGCAATTCGAGCCGATTAAGAACGGCTGGCGCGTTTCATATTCGATGCGTACACATTGACTTTAGGTGGTTGTCGATACTCGGGGAGACGCGCTTGCAGTCGTTGCGATGAGTATCTGGGTAACGCAATTGGCCTTGCGCCCGGAGCGAGCGGTGTCGATTATTTGTCGGTTAAAGAAGGTGGGCGTCACGCGGCAAAGACTCCCGGTCAGCGTTTAAACCGAATGTCGCCTCCCGATTAAATCCGACCTGTTGAAAAGACGCAGCATCTGCGTCGCGTAAATAAAGTGCTATTCCGCCGCTCTTTGCAAGGTTTGCTATGGTTTCGGGTTGATCTGATACGAAGCGCCATTGGGGCGCCGGTTCTTGACAGGAGTCGGTCGCAATCCCACAGGCCAGGGCAGACAATAGGGTCTCCGCCGTTGGTGAATACACCAACACGGCTTCGTGAACAAAGGCAGTGGCCACCACGTTCAACGCGAGGCACAATCGACTCTTGAGGTCCGCATCGAGGCTGTCGGCAGCCTGCGACATTTCAATATCTTGCTGGATGACATCTGCGCCGCACGGCAGCTGCTAAGACCTGGGAACGGGCCCGGCCATTCTCGGAAAGATCCAGCACTCCTTTGACAGCTCCGTGTAGTTCGGCTGCGGCGTCCAATAGATCGCGATCCGCGAAGGTCGCTTCTACGCGCACGCGATCCAACGCCTGCGCGCCGGCGAGGAGTCGCGCTCGGTCAGGGATTCGACCGGCCGCGAGTTCATCCAATGCGTAGGCGGCGTCGAGCAGCGTCACAGTGTGCCTGCGTTGCTGATCTCGGCCAAAGCAGCTTCGGGAGGGGTTTTCATTTTGTTACCGGTTAACTTTGCCATACCAAGTATGGTGAGATGCGGCGACAGGCAAGCATTTTGGCTGTCAAATTCACACGGAGAGATATCGCAGAAGCATTCGCAGTTCAAGCCGAGGATGCGGACCTAATTCAAGTTACGCTGTAGAATGAGTTTGAGCACGAGATGATCGGTCGCGTTCGTCAGGCCGACGCCAACTCCTCCCTCTATCGACCAGGGTTTCCCACCATAATCGAAGACGCCGAATAGTTGGTGCTGCTGATGGGCTGTCGAATAAAATCCGCGCAGGGGGCCGAAGTCGTCGTATTCCTCTGCCGCGATCGCCCACGTTTTGTTGAAGTTATAGGCCGCTCGCGCGGCGGGCGCAAAATCGAGTCGTGAAAAGCCTTTATAGGAATTGTCGAGGATCGGATTGACAATGATGTCGTAAGGACCCAGATGCCAACCGATGATGGGGCGGATCTCCTGAGTATTGGGGCTTTGGTCCCAGTGCGCAGTGTTCCGACTAAATTCGAAATTCACGCCGTAGAAAAAGCGTTGATCGGCCGCATCGGGCTTCACGAATAAGGTCCGGACTTTGAAGCCATTGTAGGTCCACGAGCCCGTCCCGCTGATGCTGTAGAGCGGAAGATAAAGACCGGCTTCGAACCAGTCCGTCACCCCGTACGCCCACTCCGGCACCCCGTTAAGTGTGTGGTTCGGCACGATACCTCCCGGGTAAGTCGCACTGGTCCTGCCATCGGGCGTGTAATTGTCGTGCAAGGTGAGATTCAATTCCCCCGGCGCGGCTATCTCGGCGTTATAGACTTGAATCTCATCTGTCTGCGCGTGTGCCAAGTCCGACCCTACGCCGCGCAGCAGCGCCATCGTGGCGAGACAGCGTACCGCGGACTTTCGATCGATCATTGCAGCAACCAGTAGCGTACGCCTTGATCGTCTAAATACGCTTGTGCCCCAGCGCCGTGCAACAAGGCCACCGTTGATAACAATCCTGCCTCTGTGCAACTGCTAGCAGCAACGGTGACCGAACGCGGTGAGTCTGGCACCGGCCATCCCGTGAGCGGATTCAAAATATGGCCATACCGGATGCCATCTTTTAATAAGTACCGCCGCGAATCGCCGCTCGTTGCGAGCGCTCCATACTCGAGATCCAGTACCATCGTCGCCTCTCGGTCCGTATCCGGGCGCTCGATACCGACCTGCCACGGGCCATGAGAGGGCGGGCGGTTAGCACGCAAATCGCCGCCGAAATTGATGAGGAAAGGGGTCCAGTCGCGCGCCGCGAGCAACTGGTAGGCTCGATCAACCGCGTACTCCTTGCCGATGCCGCCGAAATCCAATTCCATCCCGTCAGGCAGCAATAACCGAGGCGGTTGCCACTGAAGCTTCTCGAAACCCACCAAGGGCAGGAGACGCTCGATCGAAGCGATTTCGGGAATGCGGTTCGAACCATCAAATGTCCAAGCGCGGCGCAGTACACCGGAGGTGATGTCGAAGAGACCGTCGCTGAGATCGAAGCACTGGCGTGCAAAATCGATGAGTGCGGCCGTTTCCTCGTCCACCTCGATGGTGGAGCCTCTATTCTCATGAATCCACGCGGTGATGCTGTCATCTCGGTAGCGGCTGTATTTCTTTTCGACCCGCCACGCCTCCTGCGCTGCGACCGTGGCTATCGCCAGCGCTGCGTGAGGACTCGTCGAAGGCAACAGAACTTCGCAAGGGCTCGCCATTGCGGTGAACCTGACCGCAACGAGACTCTCGCCCCGTGCCTCGACGATTAACCCCTCATCGAGCAGTTGACTTGCCTCCGCTGCGCAACCGTCCCGCAGCCGCAGGTCGATGATATTAAAATCGCCACCCAATCTGAACCAGGATTGCCTTGAGCCCCGGATACAAATCGAGCCCCTGCAGGCCCGTAGGCACCGGCCCCCGCTCATCGAATGTCTGTTGATAATACTCCGCACGCACGCTGAACTCGGACTCGGCACGGCTTCCCAGGCCCGGAAGTTTCTGCGCGTATTTTACGCCGTACGTCAGCGCGTGAAACGCGCCCAGCCGAGAATCCGCGGACTCGAAGCCTGTGCTCTGCTTTGCCGTGTCCAGGATGAAGGGAGTATAAAAATCGGCCGCCGTTTGACGATACCAGCGAATGGTGGGCTCGATATACCGCTCGCGATTCGACCATGACCAGCGCAGGTGCAGTTGCGCCGTATCCGAGCGAATTCCCCAGTCATCGCTCATATAGCGAAGCGACAGAGCCGTTGATAGCTGCTGGTTCCACGCGACCCGATTTTCCCAATAGGCGCTCTTGCGTGTCCGCTGATCTGGGCGGCTTTCAAATTCGTATCCAGCGGTGCCACCCGCGCTGTTGATGATCGAGGTGATTTTATACGGATCGTTCAAATATCCCGTGAATCGATCAACCGAGATATTGAACTCGGACAGCCAATTTCGGGTCATCACCTGCGTGACGCCGAGCAGTACTCCCACCCCGTCTTTTGTCTTACCCCCCGTTTGCTTTTCGATTAACGCGTAATCGCTCCCCGCAACCGGCGCACCGCCGATCGGATGCAAGGAGTCATATTCGTTATCGATTCCGAACGATAGCGTAGTGTTCTTTTCATTGAAATCATGCGCGATCGAGGCATTCACCGTGGCGGAGAAAAAATCGTGCTCATCGGACAACTTGGCGCCGACGCTTACCTGATCCACCCGAGTGAATGGCACGGTCCAATTTCCGCCGACCGCGACGCGGGTATCGTGGTAATGCGGATCGGCGGGCAATTGGCCCGGAGCGATCGTGTACATATGGGCGGCCTTCCCGGAAGGCGATGCAAATGTCTGTGGGGAACGACTCGGCAGTGCCCCATTGGGGCTGGCTCCCGATAGAGCGTCGAAGGTGGCATTGAAGTTCAATGACTGTCCGTCCGCAAAGACCTTGGAAACATCGACAACAGGTTCGATCGCCTGGACGCGGCCGTCCTCGTGGTAGTAGGCGAGCGCGGAGTCCACGGACCAATCCTCCAACAGCCCGCTAGCGGCAGGCGCGACGCTCGATTCCTGGCTGCGTGCGGCGCCGGCGCTCAGCAAGGCACAGCTTGCGGCCATCAATCGCCGTCGCGTACGCGCGGTCTTGGCCGGCGACACCTTTAGCTTTAGTTGCATCCACAACCTCCGCCCGCAAATGAACGGCCTCCCGAGGATGCCTCCTTGCTGAAGTACATGTGATCGTCGATCGCCGCATCCAAGGGGTCCGCATCGAGCTGCATCTCTTCGCGCGCCAGCACATCCCGTTGCCAAGGCTTGACTCCCAGCGAAGTGCATCCACTAGCGAGCGCCGCGCAACACACTAGAAGCAGGGAACTCGCGTGTTTGAATTTCAAGGTCTTACCCTTTTAATGAACGTCATTTTTCCGCCAAAATCTCGCGCAATTGATCCTCGTAGGCCGCCTGATCCACAGGCCGAAACCCGATATGCGTAAAACGCACCACACCGTGCCGATCGATGATCACGCTGGTCGGCATGCCCCGAACATTGAAGCGCTCAGCGGCCTTTCCCTGTGGATCGAAGCGCACGTCGAAGCTCGGATGAAATTGCGCTAGGAATGCATTTGCGTCGCCGCGATTCTGGTCGAGATTAACGGCGACCATCGTGAGGCCCTGGTGCTCGTAGGCATCTTTCATGGCCTGCATCCAGGGAAAGGATTGCCGGCAGGGCGCGCACCAGGACGCCCAAAAGTCCAAATACACTACGCGGCCCCGAAAGCCATCAAGATCAAGCGGCGGCACGGCATATGCCGCAGTGGCCCATAGCAGGCAGGTTATCAACGCGGGACGCAGTGCCGGCCCGACCAATGTCACTGATTTCAGTCGCTTCACTGTGCGCCCACCGTCCCTATTGATCCCCTGCCGATTTCCGCTCGCGCAAAGCACTTGCATTTGATCGGCGAGTGCCTGTACTTTGTACTGCAAAGTGACTCGGTGTCAAGGAAGACAAACTTTGTATCGCAAAGTTCAATGAGGGCGAGCATGAAAGAGGTACTAATTCGTATCTTGGCAATATTCGCAGCGGCCATTGACCGGCGGCTGCCGGTGTTGATGACCGCGCTGGTTCCGTTTTGCACGTATGCCGGCAGCGGACTGTTTGGGATCGATCATGAATTGCCGCTTGATCAAAACGGCATCTGGGCGCGCCAATATCAGACTGGACTCGAGAACGGGGTTATCGCCCTCGAAGTGGCGGGAAGTCTGTGGTTTGGAAACGATAACGAGTTAGGTCACACCTTCTGGCAAACGATCGATTCATCGGCGATCTCGGGAATCGGTGCGACGGTATTGAAGTACGCGTTCAGCCGCCCCCGCCCCTACCAAGGTAACAATCCCAATGCCTGATTTAAAGGCAGCGGCTACCAGAGTTTTCCAAGCGGCGAAGTCACCTTGCAGGCGAGCTTCGTGACGCCCTTCATTGCGAACTACGGCCGGCAAGACCCGTGGATCTGGGCCCTCGAAGCTCTACCGGTGTATGACGCCTTCGCGCGGTTGAAAAGTCAGGCGCATTGGCAAGCCGACGTCATCGCCGGCTGGGCATTGGGAACGGGGGGTGGGGTATTGGAGTACCACCCGCGCCATCCCCCTGTCGGTGCAGCTCTTGCCGGGAGGCTTGTCGGTCGGCTTTTCCAAGCGGTTTTAGTGCGGTCGTACCCCACAGGAGGCAGTAAAATAATGGATACTAATCCTTTAGAATCCTCTCATCCGCTGCAACCTGCGGCGCGCTACCGTTTCGTGGCCATCGCCTTTCATTGGGCCATGTTTGTGCTCGTCGTCATTGTCGGTGTGATGGGTGTCCTGCACGATTCCTGGCCAAAGCAAACTCAGGGGTTTTGGATCAACGTCCACGCGCTGATCGGGATTTTGTTGTGGCTGGTGCTCCTCGCGCGCTTTGGCTATCGTCTTCGGCATTCGCCTCCCACGCTGCCGACGGATATCAGTGCCTTCTCTCGCCGCCTTTCAAGCCCGGTGCACTTGACGCTCTATGCATTGATGTTCGTCATCCCAATCGTCGGTTTCGTGACCTTCATTAACCATGGCCGCGTTTTTCATTTCGGTCTCTTTGACCTCAACTTTGGGATCAAAAAAAACCCGGCGATATTTGAGCCCACCGAGGATATTCACGGGTATTTGGCGTATGCGCTCTTCGCACTCGCGGGCCTACATGCACTGGCGGCCTTGTGGCACCATTTCATACGGCACGACGGGGTGCTTAGGCGAATGTGGCCCGCTAGAGGTGCGGGTCTTAGCCCATAATGATCGCCGACCACCAGCACTTTGAACGTGCCGTCGACAACCGTAGCGCGTGGGTGAGGCTGCTGGATGCAGGCGCGGCGCCGCATTTCGACTCGACGAGAAAGGCACGGTGGCTTGGCGGATCGAGCGCCATCAAGCGTGCTCTTTCGCGGTAGAGACACCATACGGCACTTACGCGTCGCTAGAGTTGTCCTGCGCCCTATCCGTTAGTTAGATGCAAATGCTTCATCACGCGATTGAGATAACTTGCGAAATTCATTCACCGAGATGCTTTGCCCTACAAAGTGCACGGGATCACAATATCGAAGAGCCCTTATTCGGGCTGGGTATTTATTGACTTCCATGCAGTCCCGCTGTCGGCGGCGGGGTCCAAACGTTTGGCGGTGGGAACTTTTTTAAATGAACGACCGTGCCCAATCTAGCTCTTACCATCTCCTGACATTTGCGTCTGCTTACGTCGAAATTAATGCCCAGAGCTGCAATTCATGGGTGGTCTTGCCGACGGTCCGGTGCCGTTTCATTTCCCGGCCGCTGACTACTTCGGCGTTCGTCGCCGCGGCAAGGATAATTGAAGCTGTTTAGAGAGCTTTGGGAGAGCTCGACTAAATCTTTGGTCGGCCTTGGGTCCGTCGTGCGTTTCTTGGGGCGCTTGCTTATTTGTTCGCCGCGCGCCCTGCTGCGATGCGATTTAATCGTACAACAAGTCTATAACTCCGGGGCCTTATCGCGGGTCATCATCATGCTATCCGGATTGTTCGTCGGCATGGTGTTGGGGCTGCAGGGATTTCAGCTCCTTCAGCGATTCGGTTCTGAGCAAGCACTGGGTACGGCGGCAACCATCGGTCTGGTGAAAGAACTGGGCCCGGTGATCACCGCGCTGTTATTTGCCGATCGTGCCGGTACCGCGTTGGCCTCTGAATTGGGCTTGATGCGGGCGACGGACCAATTGACGGCCATGGAAATGATGGCGGTCGACCCGATACAGCGTGTAGTCGTGCCGCGGTTTCTGGGCGGCGTGATCGCGATGCCGCTGCTCGCGGCCATATTCAGCTTGATCGGCATTTATGGCGCCCAGCTCGTGGGTGTGCAGATCATGGGTGTCGATGCGGGCAGCTTCTGGTCGCAGATGCGCGCCGGTGTCAGCATAGCCGGCGTCAACGAGGGGATTGTGAAAAGCTGCGTCTTCGGTGTCGCATGCAGCCTGATCGCTGTATACGAGGGTTATTATGCAACACCCACGGCGGAGGGTGTCGCGCAAGCGACTACCCGCACGGTGGTCACCAGCGCCGTAGTCATTTTGTTTTTCGACTACTTGCTTACCACAGTGTTCCTGTAGGGGGCATCCATATGCGCATATCGAGTACGCTGAATCTTGGAACCGCGACATGTGCTCTGCTAGGTTGCGCGGCGCGATGTTGTCGCACTCGTTGACGGTCGGGATGACCATGGCGAGTTCGTGCCGCATGGCAGGGCTCATGGGGGAGACTTCAGGCGGACTCCGCGGCCAATCCTCAGGGTGACCGCTGGCTGACCGCCACGGGTCAATATCACGTCCTCGAGGGGCTCGACACGCACGAAACGGTCTTTGACCTTCTCCAGCCAATCCGGCCGGGTGGCGTTCGCAACGATGATCGCGTCGCGGCCCGCGAAACGGTGTTCGTCCTGGAGATAGGCGAATTCGCGCCTCGATCTCAACCAATCCACATTGTTTGCATCGTGTGTTTTCCTTGCGGGAGTGCTCGGTGACACACTCGGTGGCATCGTGACCGACAGGATACTCAAACGCACGAGCAATCTGCGGAGAGCGCGCAGTCCCATGGTGCCCGTATGCATGTTTTTATCAATGCTGTCGCTCATTCCGTTGATGTTCATGCACAGTCTGAGTATTTCCTTGATTTTCCTGTCTGGAGGTTTCTTCTTTTCTGAAATGACAATCGGCCCAATGTGGGCCACTCCCATGGACATTGCACCGAACTATTGTGGTACGGCGAGCGGCATCATGAACACCGGCTCCGCGCTGGCCGCCATCATCAGCCCGGTGGTCGCAGGCTTCATCATCGATCGCACCGGTAATTGGCAGCTGCCATTCGTCGGCAGCATGGTACTCATGGGAATCGATGTCTTGCTCGCCTATCGTATTCGGCCAGACAGCCAACTTGAGGAACCGATTGAAGTGATTGCCCCGATGAACGACCTCCGGGCTCTATGATGATGCGTAAGAGTTCGCCTAGCCCAGAGAGACTATGAGGGTGGGTAACCTCTGCGGAACCCCGTCGTGCTCAGTCCTACTCAGCCGTGATTATGCAACGGACAGCCCGCGAGCGTAGTCGTCTAACTCGCGACAGCCTCAATTCTATCATTCAGACATACAGATAGTTTCGCGGCAACCCAAGCCGAAGACATGGCTGCGCCGCGGGGCTTTCTGGCAGAACGATCCTATTCGACAGGGCCCCAACCAATCTTACGATCCATCGTTCCCGTGGGCGCAATCCGTAAGCTGCAGTAAGACCGAGGCATTCGCGCATCCAATCTGGGATCAGCTCTACGGCGGCGCGCACCAAAATTCGTTGCATCCAAAGAAGCGGTGGAGGAAAGGCCGGCGTTTCACGCATGATCTGCAGAAACTGGAATATGGTGGGGGATGGTTCCAGCCAGCCCCGCATGGAGTCGAATAAAGCCTGCAATTCAGCAGTTGATGTCGGGGCGTCGAGCGCGCCGTAGAGCCGCGACGCCGGAACACCCTCGCGATACACCGCATCAAATTCAAGCTGGCTAAGCGGATCGACATAGCGGCTGTACGCTTCCGCGAAGCCGAACCCCGCGGTAGCGTGCACCCAGGTCAATAGGCGCGCGTCGCTTGCAGAATAAGGTACGCTCGCGGGCGTTTCTCCCGCGACCTTGGCATGCATGCGCACGACCCTTGCGATCATAGGCTCGGCGATGCTGCGTGCGCCGTAAACAGTCACCATCGCCGCCAACCCGGTCCGCTGCAGACGGCCCAGCGGATCTTTACGAAATGAGGAGTGTTCCCATACTCCTGTACGAACAGCGGGCTCCGCCAATTCAAGGATGACGGCGGCCACTCCGCCAATTAAAAGAGCGATGGGATTCTTGAAGATTCGCCACGACACTGAGTCCGGCGGGAGTAGGGCAGCTTCTCCCAGCGGCCGAGAGAAATCGATATTGCGGCCGCCCTGCGGATTCAGAAGGGCGCTGGTGGCAACGTCAACCCGGCGCTGCAAGCTGAACGGAAGCCGAATGATTGAAGGCATATGCTTTAGCACTGTTCCATTGCCGTCAAGCTGCCGGCATCAAGAGGTGCCAGGATTACGCTCATCGGTCGTTCCGGGTGGCGTTCAGCGTCCAGACGATCCAGCGCATCGAGGATGGATACCAGTTTATGGAAGATCGGGGCAGCGGCGCGTTCTTTTTTGCGCTTGTGACCTATAGATGCCGGATTGGTCATTTTGATGAGCGGCCAAGGAGATACAGCCGTCGTCTCCGCGGCATACCAGGAGCCGGCCCCAGAGACATCTAGCGACGAAATAGGCGTTCCGGCCGTCCAAATGCAGTTGGATGAATCTTGGTCAGAAGATCTTCAATGCTTGACATCAGCTCACTTTGCAATACAAAGTATAGTCAAGGCGTGTCTATTGCAAGCGCTTTTGGCAAGTGAGAATTTGTCGGTCGCATAACGACTTCTGGTAGCAACACGGATGGGCTCGCGCGAATCGAAGCGTCGGTCATGGCGAAAAGGGCGAACAGGTCGTAGCCGCCTTCTGGTTTTTTACCCCGCATTACAGAGATCTGCCGCAAATAATGCACGTCGCAATCATTATGGATGGAAACGGACGCTGGGCGACTAACCGCGGACTGTGCCGCAGCGCCGGCCACATCGAAGGCGCGAAGGCGGTGCATGCAATTGTTGAAACGGCTGTGCGAGCGGGCGTTCAGATTTTGACGCTGTATGCCTTTTCAGCGGCCAATTGGGCGCGTCCGCCGGCCGAGATCGCGGCGCTCATGCATTTGTTCGGTCAGTATCTGTTCACCGAGACGCGTCGTTGCGTCAAGGAGTCGATTCGAATTAACGTAATTGGCCGGCGCGACCGGCTCACCGAGAGCCTGCTGAGATCCGTCGAGGAAAGTGAGCGAGCAAGCGCGCTTGGGTCACGCATGCACCTACGTATCGCAATCGACTACTCGTCTCGTCATAGTATCGTGCAAGCCGCGCAGCGCGCGGGTCGCGACGCGGACTTCAGTGTCGGGCATTTTCACCATTTGCTACAGGAAGCGGATTATGGGACGTGTGCCGCGGGCGCAGTCGACCTTCTAATTCGCACTGGAGGTGAAAAGCGGCTCAGCGATTTCATGCTCTGGGAATGCGCATACGCAGAGCTACATTTCACCGACTGCCTGTGGCCGGATTTTGACGCGCAGCACTTCCAGAACGCGCTCGATGACTATGCCGGCCGGCAACGGCGTTTCGGTACCCTCACCGCTCACCAGGGCTAATCTGCGCGGAGAGCGCACAAAACCCGTGATTTAGCCCGCTAGAAGGGCCGGTAGAAGGGTAGAAATCTAAAGAGGAAAAAATCAACTATCGCGGTAGGGACGCTCATTGCTGAGCGCCCCCCGCACAGATCCCGGCGGGCGCGATTCGCGCACCGGGCTCCCACCTGGGGTGTTTGACGATAAAGCGGGCGTCGGGCCAGGGATGAAGGATGCGCGGGAGGGGTAGGTACGCCGCTTCTAACCGCGAGATTCGATCCCACGTTGTCCAATCCTTCTGACTACGACGCCGAAGCGTTTGCCGCCAGAGTTCGGTGACGTGAAAGCGGAACGCGGCTAGGCGTGCATAGTTGGTCGGCACCGCGTGGTAGGCGAAATATCCGCGCACCACCTGAGCCAACCATCGCCCCTGTTTTGGAATCGGTTCGTGCATTCGGCGCTTGAGTTCCGCTTTCAGGGCATGCAGCTTGACGCGCATCCGATCGCGGCGCGTCTTGCGGTGAAGCAAGAAGAGGCCGCGGCGGGACCGACCACAGATATGCGTGAACCCTAAAAAGTTGAACGTCTCCGGTTTGCCAAGGCCGCGTTTCTTTCGGTCACCCGCCGCGTGGCGGCCAAACTCGATGAGGCGCGTCTTGTCCGGATGCAGCGATAACGCGAACTTCTCCAACCGCTCACGCAGCTCCGCCAGGAATCGCAGGGCATCGCTCTCGTGCTCAAAACCAGCGACGATGTCGTCAGCGTAGCGCACGTAGATCACATTGCCGCGGGCCTCGTGGTGTCGCCACCGCTCGGCCCATAGATCAAAGGTGTAGTGAAGGTAGACGTTGGCGAGCGTCGGGGAAACCACTGCCCCTTGCGGGGTACCGGCCTCGCTTGAACTCCACTCTCCATCGTCCATCACTCCGGCCTTCAGCCACTTGCGAATCAGGCGAATCATGCGTGGATCGGCGATCCGATGCTCGAGGAAGCGGATGAGCCAATCGTGGCTCACCGTGTCGAAAAAGGCTCGGACATCGAGGTCTACAATCCAGTTCACCGGCGTCTGGGTAATCCCAACGGCGAGCGCGTCCAGCGCATCGTGCTGGCCGCGCTTGGGCCTAAACCCATACGAGAACCCTAGAAAATCTTGCTCGTAGATCGCGTTGAACACTTCCACCACCGCACGCTGGACGATTTTATCTTCCAGCGACGCGATCCCTAGCGGTCGCTCCCGTCCATCCGCCTTCGGAATGAACTTGCGTCGCGAGGGCTGCGCCCGATAGGCGCCGCGGTGAAGGCGCGCATGCAAATCAACAAGCTTGCCTTCCAGGTTCTGCTCATACTGCCGCCACGTCATGCCATCGACTCCGGGTGCCGCATCCCGCTTTAGCCAGGAAAAGGCCGCCCGCAGCAGATCAACATCCACATGGTGCAGCAGCGCCGTGAACTTCTCCTTCTTCTCGGCCTTCGCTCGCTCTCGTACACGCTCAAGTCCCGAAGACATGCTTGCCCGGCTCAGGGTCCGGTGCATGCGGTCCTTGTTCGTGTTCCCCTCGGCCCCCTCCCTTCGCTCCACCGGCTCCGCCTCCAATCCATCGGAGTTGTTCGCCGGCTTCGCCGCTACTGTGGAGGGGTCTGACTTCTCCGGCTCGTGCATCATCGGCTACGGCTCCTCGCC
>PKXS01000136.1 GCA_003132425.1 Gammaproteobacteria bacterium
CGATATGATGGCACTCGTTGGAAAGTAGACGTGGCTCAGCGTAACGCCCGACTCATAAAGCACTTCGCCCAGCTGCAAGTCGACGGGTTCCAAGAGCGGCAGCCAGCGCTCCGCCTCCGCATGCGGCAGCGCGGCGAGCAAGTGATTTCTTATAGACTCCGACGAAGGAATTTCCACAATATTTCGAGGTGTATATAGTTTCCTAAGAGCACACGTGGTTGACGGGCACCCCGCGTCCGGCTCTATATCTAGGCGAATCGAGGCCCTCTTGTATGTCCGCTACCGAACAAGCATAGCGCATCCAGCAACGCTCGCCCAGTCCGGCTTCTTGGTTTGTGGAATTTAACAATAACGCCTCCGCGTCGAGCCGGTTTTGAATGTCTTCCAGCAGGCTAATCATCCGTGCCTCCTTGGGGCTCATGTACGGCAGCGAACAGAAGGCCATGAGCCTAAGACGTACAGTTGGAAAGCCGATCACCGAATGCAGGGAGAACTCCAATGAGCGACGTGTACGTCTACCACTTCATGCGTCGCGGGCCGGCTGGCGAATACCTCCTATCCAGGCGACGGGCGACGCTTGAGACGATCAACGGTAAGGGCGAAGCCGTCATGGAATCGCAGATCGTGGTCGATCATACAGAAGTGGACGGCAACGGTTTCCTTATTGGCGGCGTTGACAACGGGTCGCGTCCAATGGATGAGATATGGGCTCAAATAAGGTCGCTTGAACGAAGAGCCAATTCAAGAGACGGCGAAGCGCTGACATTGAACGAAAGTGGCGACGGCGCCCGCATTTATTTGCTTCGCTTGGAAAGTTCGGAGTTGCGCATTCAGGCTCAAAGGTTGCGGAAGCAGCGTGCCGATTCGATGGCCGGCGAACTCGGTAATCGGATCACCCCGCAGGTCTTCGCACAATTCGGGGGCGGTCCAACTACGGGATAGACTCGACCCGCCGACGCAGCGATCCGCCGACGGGAAACTTGATGAAATGCACCAATAGTCCGGTCAGCGCAATGACCTGTGTTCGCTAGGGAACAAGGTTCATACAATTTGTTCGGTATCGAACATAATTGCTTGTTTTTATTATATTAAATTATACTTGTCGCACCTTTGAATAGTTCGATTCGCCCCCCTCCGTGATCGACCTTTCGATACTCGAAGAGTGCTTCTCAAAGGAGTTGCAAACACGACACACTGGATGAGTTCTAATGCTTCGCGCAAAACAGGTCTCCGCTCCGAATCACTTACTTGGCGCATTGCCCCGCACGGACTACCAGAAACTGCTGCCTGTCCTCGAACCGGTCGATCTGGCCTTTGGCGAAGTTCTGTATGAATCCCAGGCGCTGATTCGGCACGTGTACTTTCCCGTCGACTGTTTCGTCTCAATGCTGACTACCGTGGATGTCAGTCGGGCTGCGGAAGTCGGACTCATCGGCGCCGAAGGCATGATCGGGGTTCCTATGGCGCTGGGTGTCGCTGCCTCGCCTTTTCGGGCAGTCGTACAAGGCGCAGGCACGGCCATGCGGCTGAAGACAGCTGACTTTCGCCGTAGTTTCAGCAATAGCCTTGTGTTGAAGAGAGAGGTGTTCCTCTTCACGCACCTGCTGATGATCCAGATCGCGCAGACGGCGGCGTGCAACCGCTTCCACGTGGTGACACAGCGCCTGGCCCGCTGGATATTGATGACCCGCGACCGCGTCAACTCCCATGAGTTTCGCATTACGCAAGAATTTCTTGCGCTCATGCTGGGCGTGCGGCGGGTCGGCGTCAGCGCGGCAATGTGCCGCCTGCGCGAGCGCAAGCTCATCGACTACCGCCGTGGCACCATCACCATTCTCGACCATGCAGGCCTCGTAGCCGCCGCCTGCGCGTGCTACAAAACTGTCAAAGACGCCTATGCCCAAGCACAAAGTAAGAAGGGAAGTTCCCAGCCAGCCCAGCGCAAATAACTTGTGCCTGCCGGCGTCAAATTGATACGCTGAGCCCCTGAGATTCATAGTGATGGCAGGGAAGGGCGGCAGTGTCGGACTACCTCAATTCGACGTTGAAAGGTTCAACAGAGCGTCCCCCCGATATCAAAGAGGAAATCGGTCTGATAGCCCCGAATGCCGGCGGCCAAGAAGGCCAGCAGCATTGACCCGAGCGATCGCGTGGCGCGCTTCTCGCCCTGAATTCAACCACCTGCACCGAGCAGTTCGCGGAAGCGTAGTCTATCCTGCCTATCGGCGTGCGAGGTAGCTGTGATGGCGCGTTGGCTGTGGGTGTTGTGGGCCGTGGCCATTGGCACGATGTCGGCACGAGCGGCGGATGCTGCTGCGCCGCCTGCGGTCGTCGATCATTCGGCTTCTACTGGCTTTGTGGCGCAACTCGCGCTGGACGGCCCGATCGGACCGGCGGCGGCGGAATACTTCGACGACGCTTCGAAGCATGCCGTGGCAGCCGGCGCGACGGCGATCGTGCTGCGCTTGGACACTCCCGGAGGACTGTCCGAGTCGATGCGGCAGATCATCACCGGCATGCTGGCGTGCAAGATTCCGGTGCTGGTGTACGTGGCGCCCAACGGTGCGCGGGCGGCTTCTGCCGGCACCTATATTCTGTACGCGGGGCAGATTGCCGCGATGGCGCCGGCGACGCATTTAGGTGCGGCGACGCCGGTGAGCCTGAGCGGCAGCACGCCCCTGCCGCTGCCGAAAATCGGCGACCAGCCCCCGATCGCAGGAGGCTCTCCCGCGTCCGCGCCGTTGGCTGGGGATGGCGACGCCGAGTCGCACAAAGTATTGAACGATTCGATTGCCTACATTCGTTCGCTGGCGCAACTGCGTGGGCGCAATGTGGAGTGGGCCGAACAGGCAGTGCGCGGCGCGGCCACGCTAACCGCCGGCGAAGCGGCACAGCAGCATGTGATCGATTTCGTGGCGAACGACGTATCCGATCTGCTGGCCAAGGCGGATGGCCGCAAGGTGCAACTCGGCGACCGCACGGTGAGCTTGCAGCTCAAGGGAGCGCCGGTGCGCGACTACGCGCCGAACTCACGTTCGCGCTTCCTAGCGATTATCACCAACCCAACGATCGCCTATTTGCTGTTGCTGGCCGGCATCATCGGGCTGTTCCTGGAGGCGACCCATCCCGGAGGGCTGTTCCCCGGTATAGCCGGCGGCATCTGCCTGCTGGTCGGCCTATATGCGCTACAGTTGCTGCCGGTGAATTACGCCGGGCTGGCGCTGATGGCGCTGGGCATCGCTCTGCTGGCGGCAGAGACAGTTACGCCGACGGCCGGTGCGCTCGGCATCGGCGGCGTGATCGCGTTCGTGGTGGGGTCCATAATGCTGATGAATACCGAGGTGCCGGGCTACGGCGTCAATCTAGGCGTCATCGCCGGCATTGCAGTGTGCGCTGCCGGATTGCTAGGGTTGATCGTGTGGCTGGTGTTTCGTGCGCGGCATGCGCGCCAGTTCATCGGTGACGAGGCGCTGCTGAAGGAGGTGGCGGAGTTACTGGAGCCGATCGCTGCCGGCGGCGAGGCCTGGGCGAGCGCGCATGGCGAACGCTGGCGGGTACGCTGCGAGAGCTCGCTGCCGGCCGGCGCGCGTGCGCGAATTGTGCGTCGGCAAGGGCTGCTACTTTGGATTGTGCCGATATGAACCAAGGGCCGAAGAAGCCGCTCCGGTAGACGCACAGCAACGCGGCCTCGGCAGCTTCACGAAGCGATACACAGGAGATTCTCATGTTCCCATTTGCCGGTATATTGATAGTACTCGGAGCGATGTTGCTGTTTGCCTCGGTCAAGGTGTTGCCGGAGTATCAGCGCGGCGTGGTGCTGACGGTGGGCCGCTACACGGGCACCAAGGGGCCGGGGCTGGTGCTGCTGATTCCCATAGTGCAGCGGATGGTTCGGGTGGATCTGCGGATCACCGTGATGGATGTACCCCCGCAGGACGTGATCTCGCGCGACAACGTGTCGGTGCGGGTCAACGCGGTCGTATATTTCCGGGTGGTCGAACCGGACAAATCGGTGCTTCAAGTGGTGAATTTCCTGCAGGCCACCAGCCAGTTGGCGCAGACGCGGCTGCGCTCGGTGCTCGGCCAGCATGAGCTGGACGAGATCTTGTCGCAGCGCGAATCGATCAACCGCACGCTGCAGTCGATCCTCGACGAGGCAACCGATCCGTGGGGCATCAAGGTCGCCAACGTCGAGATCAAGGATGTCGACCTGAATGACACCATGGTGCGGGCAATCGCGCGCCAAGCCGAAGCCGAACGCGAGCGCCGCGCCAAAGTGATCCATGCCGAAGGCGAGATGCAGGCCGCCGAGAAGCTGCGCGATGCAGCCGCGATGCTGTCGCAGCAGCCGCAGGCGCTGCAGTTGCGCTACCTGCAGACCCTCGCCGACATGTCCAGCAACGGCAAATCTTCAATCATCGTGTTTCCGCTGCCGCTGGATCTTATCAAACCATTAATGGAGGCGATTCCGTCGAAACCGGGATGATCCCTAGGCTCGGACGCGGGAGAATTACGTTTATTCAAACTTCCAGCCGATCTCCGCTGCGGGCCACGAGGGCATAGAGTACCGGCATTAGAAAAACACTGATCAAAAGCCGCGTGAACAGACCGCTGACGATGACCAGGGCGAACGGCCGTTGGGTATCCGTGCCAACACCGGTGGCCAGCGCCACCGGCAATAGGCCCAGCGCCGCCACCAGCGCGGTCATCATGATCGGACGCAACCGCAGGATTGCGCCTTCACGTATAGCTTCGGCGAGGGGGGTGCCGCTGCGGCGAAGTTCGTTGACATAGGAGATATAGACGATCGCCGTCTGCACCGAGACGCCGAACAAGGCCAGGAAACCGATGCCGGAAGAGACCGAAAACGGCGTGCCGGTCATCCAGAGTGCCACGATGCCGCCCACCGGTGCCGACAGCAGCACGCCGAGCACAGTGATGAACGGGAATTTAAAATTACTATAGAGCGAGAAAAGCAGAAGGAAAATCAGGAACAAAGTCAGGGGTAGAATGACATTCAGTTGCCGGCGCGAAGCCGTATATTCCGTGTATTCGCCGCCCCAATCCAAACGGTAGCCCTGCGGCAAGGTAACCTTTGCGTTGACCTGCTGCATGGCATCGCCCACCGCACCGGCCAGATCGCGGCCCTCCACCGAGAACTGGACTCCGATGTAGCGCGAATTATCCTGACGGTAAATGAACGAGGCGCCGTTCGTCACCTGGATGTCCGCGAATTCCTTGAGCGGAATTTGTTGTCCGGCGGACGTGGCCACCAGGATATTGCCGATTTCCTCGGGGTTGTCCCGGTATTGGCGTTCGAGGCGGACGACCAAATCAAACTGCTTCTCGGCCTGCACCACCTGAGTGGCCACGTCCCCGCCGACGGCTGTCTGAATCAAGCTGTTGATGTCGGCGACGTTCAAACCGTAGCGTGCAATCCTGGCGCGGTTGATCTTGATGGTCAGACTTGGCTGCCCCAGCTCCCGCACCAAAGTCACATCACGGATTCCACGCACCCGCTCCAAAATCTGTTTGATGGCCTTTCCCTTCTGTTGAAGCGTATCCAAATTGGCACCGAAGATCTTGACAGCCAGAGCGCTCTTTAAGCCCGTTTCCGCCTCGTCCACCGCATCTTCCGCAGGCTGAGTGTAATTAAAAGTGATTCCGGGAAATGCCACGAGCTTGTGGTTGATGGCCTCAATCAGCCCAGCTTTGGTGCGATAAGGGCCGCTCCATTGCGAGTAAGGTTTGAGACCAACGTAAAACTCGACGTTGAAAAATCCGGTGGAATCGGTGCCGTCGTCGGGCCGGCCCAGTTCCGAGGCGACCGTGGTGACCTCGGGAAAGAAGTGCAATATATCCCGCACCTTGGGAGCGATCTTCGCCGATTCGTCGAACGAAATGGTGTATGGCATCGTGGCGCGCACCCATAGCGCGCCTTCATCCAGTTGCGGCATGAATTCGGCGCCGATGCGCGGGATGAGCAGCAGCGAACCTCCCAGAAGAATGGCCGAGGCGAGCGTGATCCCCCAGGGATGGGCGAGACAAAAATCGAGGCCCTTGGTGTAAACCGACTTGATGGCTTCAAACGCGGCGTTGCGTCGCTCCTGCACGCCCCTTCGCATGAACCACGAGCACAGCACCGGCAGCAACGTCAGCGTGACAATCAAGGAGCCGACCAGCGCGAAAACCATTGTGTCCGCCATCGGCTTGAACAGCGTCCCTGAAGGCCCGGAGAGGACATAGATCGGCAGGAAGCCGGCCACGATCACCGCGACTGAGTAGAAAAGAGGGCGATCCACCTCCGCCGCTGCATCTTGAATGATCTCTTTGACGTTGAGCGCAGTTCCCTTGCGCGCTGCGATCTGGCGGAAGATATTCTCCACCATCACCACCGCGCCATCCACCAGGATCCCAAAATCCACCGCGCCGATGGAGAGGAGGTTGGCCGAGGCGTTCTGCAGATCGAGACAAGTAAACGCGAACAGCAGCGCCAGCGGGATGCTGGCGGCGACAATTAGTCCCGCTCGAAAATTGTAGAGGAAAAATATGAGGACCACGACAACCAGCAACATGCCTCTCAGCAGGTTGCGCTCCACGACCTGCGTCGTCAGCGCGACCAAGTCGCTGCGGTCGTAGAACGGAAGAACCTTGACATCCTTGGGCAGGATCTCATCGTTGAGCTCCTTGGTTTTTGCTTCGACCCGCTTCAGGACGTCTTGAGTTTTTTCCCCCGTCCGCAGCAAGATGACGCCTTCCACGGCGTCGTCCTGTTTCTGGAAGCCGAATTCACCAAGGCGCGGGGCGATTCCGATGACCACGCGTCCAACGTCTTTTAGCAACACCGGGGTGCCGTTATGCACTGCCAGCACCACGTTGCCGATGTCCTCCAGCGTGGTCATGCGTCCCATGCCGCGCACGTAGTAGAACTCGCCGCCTTGCGAATAGAACCCGCCGCCGGAGTTATCGTTGTTGGCCGTCAGGGCGCTCTCGACCTGCGGCACCGACAAGCCAACCGATGCAACCCGCGCCGGATCGAGCAGCACCTGGTATTGCATGGTTCCCCCGCCAAATCCCGAATCATCCGCCACGCCGGGAACGGATTTGAATTCGGGTTCGACGGTCCAGTCCTCGAAAGTCTTGAGTTCCATCGGCGATCGGTCGGGGCTTTGCAGCACGTAACGATAGATGAGGCCAGAGGGCGCTGACAGCGGCGCCACCGAAGGGCTCACGCCGCTCGGCAGGCTGAGGTCGCCTAACCGGTTGAAAACCTGCTGCCGGGCGAAGTAATTGTCCGCGCTAATTTGAAAAGTGAGGATAACGTCGGACAATCCGTAGAGCGAGATCGAGCGGATCGTGGTCATCTGAGCAATGCCATTCATCTCTTTTTCGACGGGCACCGTGATCAGCCGCTCCACTTCCTCGGCGGCGCGCCCAGGCCATTGGGTGATGATCTCGACTATGGGAGGCGAAAGATCGGGATAGGCATCCACCGGGAGACGATCCAGCGACCGGGTTCCTGCGCCGATGAGTACGAGCGTCATGAGGACAACGAGCAAGCCCTGCCGCAACGAAGAGGCCACAATCCGGTTCATGATCGAAGGCCGTCGCGGCGCGGATCCGGCTGGGGGCAACGGCTCGCTCATTGATTTTGCATGAACTGCACAAAGATGCCCCCGTCGACCACGATTTCGTCGCGCGCTTTAAGACCTTCGGCGATATCGTATTGGTCCCCGGTGCGATAACTTAGGGTTACGTGCTGACGTGCGAAACTGCCGTCGGACTGGGCGAGATAAACAAACGGCAGGTTCTCGTCGTCACGCAGGATCGCCGAAACTGGGGCCAGCAGTCCGGTGCTTTCCTGGTGGGCCTGAATCGCCACATGGACATACATCTGTTTCTTCAGAAGGTTTCCTGGATTGTCGGCGACCACACGCACGACCACCGAACGAGTGTCGGGATCCACCAGGGCTGAAATGTTGTCCACTCGCCCGGAAAAGTTTTTTGAACCGATACCGGTCGCCACTTCGGCTGAATCGCCGAGGCTGACCGAAGCCAAGTCCGCACCAAAAACTTGCGCCATGACCCAGACGCGTGACAGGTTGGCAACGGTGAAGCACGGCGTCGTTCCTGCCTCCAGAAGCTCTCCGGGGGTGATCAATTTTTCGACCACGGTCCCTGCGATCGGCGAGCGAATCATCCCCTCGGGACGCGAAATCGGCCGACCTTCCTGAATATCCTTGATCGCCTGCGGATTCACGTTCAGCGAGACGAGTGCTTGCAGGGCGGCGTCGCGATCGGCCTCGGCGTTGACGGCGTCGGTTTCTGCCTGCGCCGCTTCGCGCTCAGCCACGCCATGATGCTGGAGAAGATCCTTGTCCAGGTCGGCGAGCCGGCGGTTGGTCTTGGCGGTGGCGAGCGCCTTGCGGTAAGTGCCGATGGCCGTCGCAAAGTCGGGTGAAACTACCTCCGCCAACGGGTCCCCCTTTTTGACCTGCTCGCCGAGGGAAACCAGAAGCCGCGATACCGGACCGGAGAAGGGCGCCAACACGCTCGTGGCCTGATCGTTGTCGAAATCGACGACCCCGGTAGCCTCAATCGTCTTGTGAAATTTGGACACTTCGACGGTGTAAAGGTGGATGTGCTGTCGCTGCGCAGCCGTGAGCGTGACATTGCTGGCGGTTACGATTGATGTCTGCGAGTTGTTGTCATTTTTGGATGAACAGCCGGTGCACGACAAGATCGTGGCCAGCGCCATGAGGGCAACTACAGGCGCGTACGTGCGTTCGCTCCAGTGAGGCGCAGCCGGATTGCCGTGAATTGACCTATTTTCCATTTTTGTCCTCTAAATCCGTGCGGTGCCACCAGCCACCACCCAGCGCCTGAAACAGCGCCGCCGTATCGGCATAGCGATTGGCCTGGGCCTGCACCAAGTTGATTCTGCCTTGCTGATAGGCTTGCTCCGCGCTCAACAGCGCAAGATAGCCGGCATAGCCGTCCTGCCATTGGCGTTGCGCCAAATCCAGTGTCACCTTGGCGGCGTCCGCGGCGGCAGCCGCCGCCTTCAGGGCCGCAGCATCTTGTTCGAGCGCCGTCAACGTGTCGGCAACGTTCTGAAAGGCCGTCAGAACCGTGCTGCGATATTGTTCCGCCGCTTGAATGTAGGCTGCTTTCGCGGCGCGCTCCTGGTGCAGCAGTGTCCCGCCTTGGAAAATAGGCGCCGTCGCTGCTGCACCCAACCCCCAAAATCCCGTGCCCGAAGTGAACAACTGATTCATGGCCGCCGCCGTGCTGCCGGCATTTGCGGTCAGTACGATGTTAGGGAGCCGGTTCGCGATGGCGATGCCGATCTTGGCGCTGGCATCATGCAGATTTGCCTCGGCCTGGAGCACATCGGGACGCTGCGCCACGAGTTCCGACGGCAGGCTTACCGGCAGATCCTGCGGCAATTGCAGACTGGAAAGCTCGAATTTTTCAGTGGGTGCTTGGTTTGGAAACCGGCCTCCCAGAACTGCGAGGAGGTCGCGTAACTGTGCCGATTGCTTGAGGAGCGGCGGCAGGGTGGCGGCTACTTGCGCGAGTTGTGATTCCTGTGCGGCAACATCGAGCCGATTGGCATAACCCTTGGCAAATTGGTACTGCAGGATCTTCAGCATGTTGGAGTTGATGTCGATGAGTTGGCGGGTCGCATCAATCTGCATCTGCAACGAGGCCTCCTGAATCGCCGTGACCACCACATTGGCGGTCAACGTGGTATAGGTCGCGATCATTTGGAAGCGAACTTCCTGTTCCTGCGCCTTCAATGATTCCGTGGTCCGGCGGTTCAGCCCAAACACATCGGGCACATACGCAACGCTCACCTGGGGCGTGAAAAGATTGTATAGGAAGGCGTTTGAGTTAAGAGCCGGCGCGACTTGCCCGGATTGCCTCTGGCGGCTGGCCGAAAAGCTTCCGGTGACACTGGGAAAGTAAACGCCCCGTTGAGCCAGTACATTTTCCCGTGCCACCGACAATGCCGCTTGCGCCGCTTTGAGGTCGTGATTGTTCGTAAGAGAAAGCTCAATCAGCTCATTGAGCGGCGGGGAATGAAACAAGGTCCACCAATCGGCGGAAATGGCGCCTCCATTGGCAAAGCGCTGCGGTTCCCCGCCGGAGACGTTCGCAGTGCCGACGGTGGTCGCGAGCGGATGGGCCGTATAGTCGCTGACATCCGGAGGGGCAGGCTTCGTAAAGTTAGGGCCCACCGCGCAGCCTGTAAAAGGCAGCAAACCTAAGGTCCCGATGAAGGTCGGCAGCCAAGATTTACAGGTCAGGCGCATACGAATCAGCCAAGAATCGCCGCGAGATGCTGAACGGGCATGAAGTGTCCGGTGTGAAAATTGGCGTTAGGAGTCCGGCAACGCTGTCGGGGCATGGGACAGCATAGCTGTAAAAAAATTCCGTAACATCTCGGGATGACGAGTATGTTTCGGGGCTTGGGGGACGGAAAACGCCCGAGGTTCTAATTCTGCCGAATTAGCTACTTCGCATCACTTGAGGCGCCACGGTTCATGGAGCCAATCCATAAACCGTCAGTTGCTTGCCGCCGCCCACGTAAACGTGGCCATTGGCCACCACGGGAACGGTGAATTTGACGGCATTGCCCGCCGTGTCGGCCGCAAGTTTGGAACTGCTATAGAGCGCCGTGCCAAGGCTGCCGGCATTGTAGGCGCGCAATATTGCGGGACCCGCCGGCAAGTTATTGTCGCCGCCGTGATCCTCGTAGATTGAGTTGTCGAGGACCCAAATCAGGGCATTGCCTGCGGGCGATGCGGAAATCATCGGCGTCGGACCGGGAAACTGGTAGGTCTCGGCGCTCACTGCGGAGGGAACCGCGACTGCTTGGGCGTTGGCATTGAATATGCCGTTCGTAAGAGTCAGCGCCATCAACGAGTCGGTGGAAGGTGCGATATAGACCGTGCCGCCGTAATACGCGGGAGTGCTATAGACGCAGTCGCCGGCATCCGCGCAGGCCGTATTATTCGGCAACTGCAGATACTGGACCGTATTGTCCGCCGTTGCGCTGAACTTGCTCATGTTCGTTCGGTCGATGAGCCACAAATGTGATTGCTTATCGGAGCCGACAATCAAGTCCGGGTGTGAGCTCGGGCCGCTGCCATCGGGAAGCACGGTCACGCCGGATGCGGAGATATCCAGATCAACACTGGACCAAGCGGCCTCCTTGGAGGGCGTGTAGAAGTCCTGTACCGCAAGACTCGTCGAATTGAGGTTGAGGAAGCTCATCGAGAAATCGTTGTCCGGCGCGATCGGCGGCAAAGTGCCGTTCGAGTCATCGAAGGTACCATTGCCGGTCGTGAGGAATACACGACCCNNACGTTGAGTACCGCGGTCTGGGACAGCGAAGTGGCGTCGTAGCGCATCAGCCAACCCCACCAAGTGCCAGAGTCGCAGTGCGAAGACCAACCGATGAGTACGCCGCCGTCATAGAGTGCGAGTGCCGGGCGTTGGTTCTGCAATAGCGCGGCGAAGCTCACGGTGCCGCCCTTGTTGGTGGTCACGCTGGCCTGGATGACCACCGGGGAGCCCGACTGCTCGGCGCCGGTCGCGAGGCTGATGGCGTGCAGGCGCTGAAAATAGCTGCCGCTTTCCTTGGAGGCGGCCACGAAGTACAGCGTTTGAGTGGCGGAATCGATGACGGGGCTGCCGGTAATTCCGAACTCAGTCGGAATGTCGACGCAGTTGCTAATGTCGCTCGTCGGGATCGTCGTGGCTCCGGAGCTTAGGNNAGCTTAGGGTGCTCCTCTGCCAGTACGTCGAGCAACCAGGGTCGTCGGCATCAAAGGCGTAGATCGAGTCGTGCTGGGTGGCGACGAACAGCACATTGTGCACGCCGCCTGCGATCGCGAAATTCGCCACGTAAAGCGGTTGCGCGTAAATATCGCCGTCAACCGTGCACGACCAGCGCTTACCGAAGCTGCCGCTGCTCACCGTTGCCGGTGTCAAAGCATACTCATGCAGGTTTTGACCGGTGCTAGCGAGGTCATTGTGGAAGGTGTAAATGCCGCTGAGGTCGGTGATTGCCACGGCGGCAGTCCCGGACTGCGCGGGGTTGGCAACGCTGGTGGCGAGCACGGTGTGCGTTCCTGCGGCGCCCGGTGGAGTGTATAAGCCGCTCGTACTGATGGTGCCGACCGTCCCATTGCCGCCCACGACGCCGTCGACACTCCAGGTGGCTGCTCCGCCGCCCGGCACCGTTGCCGTGAACTGCTGCGATTGATTGAGCGTCAGTGCGGCGTACTTCGGCGTCACGGCGACGCTGGTCGCGCTTGTGATGGTTACGGTGGCGGTGGCGGTCGCAGGGGTGCTGCCGCTGGCACCGGGGCAGGTGAGCGTGTAGCTCGTGGTCGCAGTGAGCGCGCCGGTCGAGACGCTGCCGCTAGTCGCTTTGGTTCCGCTCCAGCCGCCCGACGCGGTGCACGAAGTCGCATTGGTAGTGCTCCAAGTGAGTGTCGAAGTGCCCCCGCTTGCGATACTCGCGAGGCTTGCGCTCAAAGTCACGGTCGGCGACGGCGGTGGCGGCAGCGGCGTCACCGTCACCGTAGCAGTGGCCACGGCAGTGGTGCCGCTGGCGCCGGAGCAGGTGAGCGTGTAGCTCGTGCTCGCGCTGAGCGCGCCTGTCGAAGCGTTGCCGCTGGTCGCATTGGCTCCGCTCCAGCCGCCCGACGCCGTGCACGAGGTCGCATTGGTCGCGCTCCAGGTAAGATTCGAGGCGCTGCCCCTCGATACACTCGTGGGATTCGCCGCCAGCGTCACGGTCGGTTCCGGTGGTGTCACCGGTGTGGTTCCGGTTCCCGTGACCGGAGCGGTGGCGGACGAGCAGGCCGCGAGCACGAGCGCGGCGAGGAGACCCGTGCCGGCGATTCTGCTGCCCGATGCGCCGAAGGCGCGGCGAATTATTGTTCCGTGCGACGCGAAACTGCGCGGCAGCGCTGAAAAACCGTGCTTCGTCATGCTCCCTCGATTCCTCCCAATACTGACTGAAGCACTCGGCAAGCCTATGACGCAATGCCGGCAGTCACGTCGCCTGCGCACCGCTTCGTTGGCCGCGTGCACGGCCTCGACAGTATAATTTGCGATCCCGTGAGTTCAACCGTTGCAGGCTGATTACAATCGCCATGCGCCATCATTGGATGCATTATGTCGTGAAGACCACGGCGCAACCTTACGACCACACAAGAAGCGACGACTGAAGTGAATTATCAAATGTCGCTGTCTGACGACATCCTCAATCGGCAAGCCGAGGCAAGCGAAGAATGCGCGCGCCCTCGAGCCCGATTGCCGGTTACCAGCGCGTGCCGTTCGGCGGCGGATAGTCGCGCTCCATAATTTGGTATAGGGCCGCGGTGTAGCGCTCCGCCGATGCGCGCGTCATATGCGACCACTCGGGCAGGTCGTAGCCCTGCAGCTGCGGGTAGTCCTGGAAGTGAATCCCGGGAGCGTTGGTTTTTGCGAGCAGCACGTCCCAAGTCGATTTGCGGGGGAAAGCCCGATCTTCAAAAGCAAGGTAATCGCCGGCGCTCGGATCCCGCACGAACACGACTGGAATGTTGCGGGCCCGCAGTCGTGCAACAGCTGCGGCCGTTCGCGCGATCTGCTCATCGAGGGTCCGCTGGTTCTCTGCCGCCTCCTGCGCAGTCGGCGGCGGATGGTTGAAATTCTCTGCCCATATGCTCCGCGCGAGCGCCTGGTAGCTACTATCAGTCTCGAGTTTGCTCCACATGTAGTTGTTGCGATCCGCTTCCGTGATCGAGAGCTTTCGAACGGCGTGCCCACTGATACCCGCGCGCTCGGGCCACGGTTGGCGGCGAAGCACGGTGAACAAGGCGAAATCCGGATCGTAGAAGGCGAGCCAGGGTTCGACCAGGTGCATCGACAGAACCTTTCCCACGCGCTGGGAAGGGGACTCCTTGTGGAAATATCGGCCGACGCCCTTGAGATACTCATAACCGGAGAAAAAAATGTCCGGCGCGATACCGATCACCAACTTGCCCGAGAACGAGGGATCATTGGCCAAATCCTCGAGTGCGAACAGCGGCGTGGTGCCGTCGAGCGCGAGCTGGATCGGCCGCCGGCCCGAGAGGCGCTCCCACGCCGGCAGTTGCACGTCGAAGAACGTGCGCGATGCGCCGACCAGCACCGTCGCACTTCCATCGCCCGCGTCGATTCGGCGGCGCTGTCGCGCCCACAGCGCATCATCGTCCCGGTATCCGGGAACTGCACCGAACGCTCGCCAGTGCCACTCCCACGCGCCGGTGAGTAAGACGGCGAGCAGCAGGGCGCCGAGTAACATCGACGGCCAGGGTCGATCGGGCACGTCGCGAGTCGGCACCGGCTGCGCGACGCCGGGGCGGTCGGCGGCGGTCAGACGCCTAGAACTGGAAGTAGATGAAGGCATTCCCTTCTCCCTGCGATATCACGATTGCGAAGGCCATCAGCCCCCAAATCAGGCCGATCACCATGGGCGGTACGCGCGCAACCACCGATTCAAGCGTGCGATCGCGCATATACCAGTGCGCGGCAACGAGGGCCGGTGTTATCGCCGCCACCGCCGCGAGAAACACGGTCGGCAAGATCGGCTTCGCGTCGGCATTGAAGCCCGCCATGCCGCGAAGTACGTGCCCGGCGGTCGTAAAGGTTTTGGCTCGGAAGAAAACCCACGTGACATTGATCAGGGCATAGGTCAGCAGACCGAGGCCGAACAAAGCCCACGGGCCCGGACGATAATTCGATAGTCGCGCGCGCAGGCCGCGTTCAGCGATCAAGTACGATCCGTGCAATCCGCCCCATACCATGAACGTCCAATTGGCGCCGTGCCAGAGTCCGCCGAGCAGCATCGTCGTTATCAGGGCGATGTTCGTGCGCGCCGGCCCATGACGGTTGCCGCCGAGTGGGATGTACAGATAGTCGCGCAGCCAAGACGAGAGCGTAATGTGCCAGCGACGCCAGAAATCGGAGAATCCCACGGCGGCATAGGGAAAGCGGAAATTGTCCGGCATCTTGAAGCCGAGGCACAGCGCCGCGCCGATGGCGGTGGTCGAGTAACCGGCAAAGTCGCAAAAGATCTGCCCGCTGAAGGCGAGCGTACCCGTCCATGCATCGAGCAATCCGGGCATTTTGCCGCGGTCGAACACCCGTTCGGCTGCGCCGGATAGGAAAGTGTCCGCAA